>JAHDGD010000010.1:18106-24781 GCA_020627825.1 Saprospiraceae bacterium | reverse complement strand
GTATAGCTGTTGTTACTGTAGAAGATGATATGGCACCAGAATGTATCGTCAATGACGTGACAGTCTTCCTAGATGGAACTGGAAGCGCAACAGTTGATTCTATTATTTTAGATGCTGGAAGTTCTGATAATTGTTCCGAATTAACATTTGAAATTGAGACCTTAGAATTTGGATGTGCAGACATAGGAGAAAACGATGTAAGTATTACATTGAAGGACTCAAATTTAGAAACAGTTTGTAATTCAACAGTCACTGTAATGGATACCATTGCTCCTGTTTGTAACGTACAAGATGTAACAGTTTACCTAGATGAAAATGGGAATCTTGTTTTGGAAGGATCATTGTTTGATCAGGCAAGTTCTGATAATTGTGAAATTGACTCGACAGTGATTACACCTCCTATGGTAGATTGCAGCGATATAGGAGATGTAATGGTAAGCTATGAAATACTTGATGCGTCTGGTAATTCTTCTATTTGTGATGTGGTTTTAACAGTAGCTGATACAATTAGTCCTGCATGTGTTTTTAATGATCTCGACATTGTTTTAGATGAAATGGGACAAGCTAGCATTGATTCATCGATGGTAGATGGAGGAAGTTCTGATAATTGTGGAGCTTATACGATTGATATTAGTATGACTGACTTTACTTGCGAAAATGTTGGTGTAAACACAGTTCAAGTAACTGTTACTGATGGATCTGGGAATTCGAAAGTAGGTGAGATTGAAGTAGATGTTACAGCCAATGAAGTTCCAGAAATTATATGTCCTTCTGATACCATCGTGTCATGCAGCAGTGATGTAAGTGATCTTTCTATTTTTGGATCTGTAGAAATAGTTTCCACTTGTGGAGGAGAACTTAATATTGAATCTATCATTACTGATTCTACAAATGAATGTGGAATTGGGTTTATTGAAAGAAAATTTATTGTAACAGAAACGGGTGCTATTGATGGAGTTGATTCTTGTGTGCAACGCATAACAATCATTAATCCTTCTCCATTAATTGAAGACTTCATTACGTTCCCTAACGCTGTCGTTTTAGAAGATTGTTCAGCAGATCCTGAAATTACTGGCGAACCTCTTGTGGACATGTCAATGATTCCATGTTCAGCAATTACGATTGATTTTATAGATGATACACTTTCTTCAAGCTGTCCATTATTAATTGATAGATCTTGGTTCGTAGTGGATAGTTGTGCTTCTCCTATTGCAATCTTTCAAGCTCAACAATCTATTAGTATTGATGATGATACAAATCCTTTGTTAACCTGTCCAAGTGCACTAAGTATTGATCCAGCTGCCGATGAATGTGAGGCGGAGGTTGAGCTAATTGTAATAGCAAGCGACAATTGTGTGTTCTTAAACGTTGAAAATGATTCTCCTTATGCGGACGAAGACGGCGCTGATGCATCAGGAATATATCCTATTGGTGAAACCATGGTAACCTTTACAGCAACTGATGAATGCGGAAATACTGCATCTTGCCAAGTTACTGTAACAATTAATAATGTTGTTGATCTTAGTTGCGCACTTAATGATTTAACGCTTCAATTTCCGACATCAAACTCAAATGAAACAATTACAATCGATAGCAGTGACTTAGATCTTACTATATCAAGTTGTATCGATATCGAAACAATCAGTTTAAGCCAAACAAGCTTTGATTGTGATCAAGAAAGTCAAGAATTAACAGTTATTGTAACTGATGCAGAAGGAAATACAACGAGTTGTACTAGCACAGTTGAGATTACAAGTTCTTGCGAAAACTTTAATAATGAATTGATAACTACAATAACATCAAATGTAGATGAAACTGAAGAACCTGTAGTAGGAGATTGGATTAGTAGTTGTGCTTCCGCAGGGTTTTCAGAAGGAGGAAATGGATTTTCTATAGATAGTGTATATTTAGAAGTTATAAATGAAATGTGTACTGGTGAATCCTATATCTACACAACGAATCAATTCAATGGCAATCTTGGCGTGTACAATGAAGATGTTGTTTTATGTTATGACCTTCTTATTCAAGATGGAGAAAACAATTCCTCAACTCCATTAAGTGTTCTCACACTTTTCAATGGAACAAGCCCATCAACATCTTCCATTATTGCAACGTTTGTTCCTTCCCTCATCCAGACGAGTTCTGATGGTTATCAGACAATATGTGCACCATTAACTTTATCTGAGGATGGTGATTTGCCTTCAAATGGATTTGGAGAATGGAGTATGACTGATCCAACACTATGGAATGATTTAATTTCTAGTGTTAGTGGAATCTCATTTAATTTAGACGCTGTAGAAGGAATAGCAGCTTATGGAATTGATAATATATGTATTCAACCAGCTGTTGTTTCATTACCTCCTGTAACTTGTCCAAAAGATTTGGAAATTTTCTGTTATCAAGCTGATACGACTGACTTTGGTATGATTGAATTAGGAGAGAATTGCATGATGGAATATATAATTGATTCTGTAAGAACAGCTTTAATCGACGAGTGTAATACAGGAACGATAACACGTGAATTTGTGATAGTAGATGAACTAGGTAATTCAGTAGAATGCTCACAGTTGATCACCTTGTTACCTCCTGATCAAGAATTCTTGACTCCGCCAGCTGCAGTTACAATATTTTTGGATGAAGAGCAGTGCGGTGAAATTGTAGATGTTCCACAAGCGCTTTTAAATCAATTTTCGTGTAGCGATATAGTTGATTTTACTACCATTGTAGATGATATAACTATTTCTGGAAACGGAGGAACGATTGAATTGCCAGCCGGAAAATTTGATGCAACCTTTATTGCTGTGGATGAGTGTGGGAATGAATCTATGGTGACTAGTCCAGTTAATTTACTTCGCCCATGCGATCTATTTGTTCATACTCAACTTAACTTGTCACTTGATGAGTTGTGCCAAGGTGAAGTGACTGCAGAAATGGTAGCAAGTTTTCCTATTGTTTGCGATGATTATTACAGCGTTTTATTGATTGATGAAGCTGGGGATACATTACCTTCTCTTTCACTTACAGGGGAGTACATTGGTCAGAATATTACATTTGTTCTATCAGAGCCAAATTGTGGAAATTCTGCATGGGGTAATATCTTAGTTGAAGATAAACTTGCTCCAGAAATTATTTGTTTTGCTGATACCATTAATTGTGGGGACATTATTGCCATTCAACCACCAATGATAAATGATCCTTGTAACAATTCGACTCTTGTTTTTATAGACGAAACAGAAGATAATGTTGGATGTGATGATCCATTAATAGAAACCATTATCAGTAGGTCATATATCGCTGTTGATGCTAGTGGTAACGAAAGTCAAGCTTGTACGCAACAATTGTACATCCGAAAATTTGATATCTCTACAATTGAAGGACCAAACTTTAAAGTAGAATTGGAATGTGGAGAAACATATCCTGTTGATGAAAATGGAGCGCCTGATCCTTATTTTTATGGTGGGCCAACTATAAATGGAAACGATATTTTTGCCGATCAAGGTGAGGAATGCAATTTGATGACCATATTTGAAGATGAATTTGTCTCTACTCCTCAAGCAGATTTAATTGTTCGTGAGTTTTCTACGATCTATTGGTCTTGTTCTTTTGATACCATTGTGAAATTTGTTCAAGTTTTCAAATTTGTCGATACAAAAGGACCTATCATAACATGTCCTGATGATATAACAATTGCGGCAAATAGCGATATGTGTGGTGCCAATTATATTATGCCAAGTATAGATGCTGATGAAGTCTGCTCAAGCGAATTTACAATTGATGTTCAGTTAGAAAACGCATACATCGAAGATGCAGTAGGGGAGACTTTGGAATTAGTCGCTGGAGAAAACAAGATTACAGTAATTGCAATCGATCCTTCAGGAAATGCTACAGAATGCAGCTATTCCGCATTCGTGGCTGATTTAGTTCCTCCGACACCAATTTGCGATACCGAAACTGTCATAGCTATTCCATTGGAAGGCATTATATCGGTTAATGCTGAAGTATTTGATCAAGCATCCTATGATTATTGTGGAATCGATCATTTCGAAGTTCGACGAATGGAAACCACTTGTATCTCTGATGATGAAAAATTTGGGCCTTCCGTGAATTTTTGTTGTAATGACATCGATCAAGAAGTTATGGTTGTTTTAAGAGTTTTTGACGTTAACGGTAATTTCAATGATTGCATGGTTACTGCAATTGTCCAAGATAAATTACCACCAACTATCATAGAAGGGCTACCTGACATTACATTAAGTTGTGACTTCCCTTTAACAATGGATAATAATGAACAATTTGGTTCTATTGTTTCTTCTTTGGATGATCGGGATAGTATTTTCTTAGATGCTGAAATCGTTCAGTTTTCTTCGGATCCACTTGATGCTCTTGTATTTGATAACTGTGTCCACATTACACTGGATGAAATAGACACAACTGAATTGGATGATTGCGGCTTAGGTCAACTGGTGCGTACTATTCAGATTTCTTCTACAGGTTCAGATGACCTTTTCATAGAGCAAGTAATTACGATTGTAAACACTTCACCTCTTGTTGAAGATGATATCACATGGCCTCTTGATTATCAAGCAACTGATCTATGTAGTGTGGATGACTTACAACCAGAAGATTTGCCAGAAATATATTCTTTTCCTGTGATTAATAATACGAGTTGTAATCAGGTAGGGTGGTTATATGAGGATGATTTCTTTGATTATAGTAACGGTGACGAAGCCTGTTTTAAAATCCGAAGAAGATGGATTGTTCGAGATTGGTGTCAAAAAGATGACCAAGGTAATGCCGTCGAATTTACTCATGATCAAATCATTAAAGTAATAAATACCGTTGGCCCAACAATCACGTCTTCTTGTGAAGATATCGAAGTATGCAGCTTTAACGCTGATTGTGGACCTGAGTTTGTTGAATTAACTTTATCTGTTATGGATGATTGTACGGATAGTATCAACTTGTCATGGAATTATGCAATTGATTTACAATCCGATGGAACAGTGGATGTAACAGGTCAAAGCGGTAACGCCAGTGGTCAATATGAAATAGGAATTCATACAATTTATTGGGAGGTATGGGATCAATGTGGTGGAAATACATCTTGCTCGTACACTTTCTCTATAGAAAATTGTAAAGCGCCTGTTGCTTATTGTTTAGATAACATCACTGCTGATCTTACACCAATGGACCTTGATGGTGATGGTGAAATTGATACAGAGATGTTGTTTTTAAAACCTTACATGATCGATGCTGGTTCCCAAGCTGCTTGTGGTGGAGATGTTTTACTTTCATTTAGTGATGACATCAATGACACGATTCGAACGTATGATTGCTTTGATATTGGCTTGAATACCGTCTTACTTTGGGTGACTGATGATAAAGGAAATCAGTCGTTTTGCTCCACTTCTATAGAAGTACAAGATAACAATACGTCAACTTTCTGTGAAGAGGCAATCATTTCAATGATTCAAGGAAATGTTTCTACCTCTCTACCCATAGATATGACAGATGTACATCTTGACTTGAATAACATAGAAAGCACATTGTCAAATGATGAAGGAAACTACGCCTTTAATAATTTAGCAATGGGCACGATGTATACACTAACACCTACCAAAGAGGATGATCCTCTGAAAGGAATTTCTGTTGCGGATATTGTGCTTATTCAGAAACACATTCTGGGTACACAATTGCTTGATGATCCTTATAAAATTTTAGCTGCAGATGTCAATCAAACACAAAGTGTAAACGGTACAGATATACTTATTATTCGTAAGCTTTTACTTGGTCATTATGAGACTTTCCCTGCAACAGATCCTTGGAAATTCTATGTGGAAGAAGATTTTATTGACGAATCTGCTCCATGGCTGAATGCGTTATATGAAAATTTCGAAGCTGAGATTGCAGGTGAAACGACGGTCGATTTTGTAGGTGTGAAAATGGGTGATGTAAATCAATCGGGTGAGGTAAATGGATTTATAGAGGAGGATATAAATACACGGGAATCGATTGTATTTACCGTAGGAAATATACAATTACAGAAAGAAAAGGAGATGATGATTCCGGTTGTTTTGGGTCAGGCCCAAAATTTCACTGGATTACAATGGGAAATTGCTTGGGACATGGATCAAGTAACTATACATGATATAGTTTCTGATTTTGGTGCATCGGCTTTTGAATATTACCTTGATAAAAAGCAAGGAGTTGTCCGAATCATTGCAACTAATGAAAGAGGTGTGGAACTCGAAAAAGGTGCTGTTCTCTTTACCATTTTGGCGGAAGCCAAAGAAAATATAACTATTGATGAGGTAATTAGTCCAGTTCAATATCCAAGATTACATGGGGAATGGCTTTTGGACGAAAGTCCATTAAATATCATACTTGATATTCAACCTCTTAAAAAAGAAACAGAATATATATTCGATGTGGCTCAGAATATTCCGAATCCGTGGAAAAATGAAACGAATATCACCATTACATCATCTATCACTACTCAAGCGAATATGAAGATTATGAACAGTGTGGGGGTAGTCGTTTATAATGCAGAATTAACAGTGAGTAAAGGTGAAAATGACCTTGTATTGTATTCCGATATGCTAGGTGGAAGTGGTGTGTACTATTATTCTGTAGAGATAAATGGCGTCACACAGATGAAGAAAATGATTGTATTAA
>JAHDGD010000010.1:0-18006 GCA_020627825.1 Saprospiraceae bacterium | reverse complement strand
AGATAACTACACAGACTGATGAAGATCAGTCATTCAAAATAAGATTGAGTTTCAAAATAACTTATTCTAAGGCGCTTTCGACTAAGGCAAAATATGAATCAAGTTATCCCAGCAGGAGTGAGATCCCTGCTGGGTTTTCTAAAGAAAAGTTGAAACGCTTGCGGTTAACTTAAGTTAGTCCGCACGAAAACTACACATTCTCGTCAAGCTTATGACGACTGATGTCAAGATAAGATTGAGTTTCAAAATGACTTTTATGTGAATGCTATCGACTGAGGCATAAGAAAATAGAAGTTATCCCGATAGGAGTGAGATCCCTATCGGGTTTTTTTATACTATTTTGAAGTGCAAATAGTATTATTGTTTTTATGAGAAGGATTTTTTGAAATTATGGTACTATATACCGATCATGCGTAAACCACTTACTGCGTCTCGCGATCTTGATGAAGGGTTCTTCCACAACATAATATAAAACGATGGCCGATAGGATGGTAGATATAATAACGGCCGTTAACAGTACGCCAAAACCTACATAATAATTATTGAAATATACGATTAAATCATCCCAGTAATCCATCACAAAAACTACAAAGAGCCAATGCATTAAGTAAACAGAATATGATATTTTCCCCAAGAACTTCAGAGGCTTTATTTCAAGTAAGGATTGCGCTTTACGATTGCTAATGATCCATAGTAAAATAACAGCACTAGCTATCCCTGTAAAGTGAAAGAAATCAAGTTTCAGTAAGTCAGCCACTTGATGATAGGCAAATGGAAATGGCATCATCCGATCTAGATGTCTTATGGAAAAGAAGAGAAGTGTGGTTACTAAAATCACTAGATTCCATCTTTTATAAGTCCACTTTTTCCATTTAAAGTTTTTTAATGGCTCATAATAATATGCCAACAAAGTGCCCAGAACAAAATGTAGCATAAACATGGACACATAACTGCCAAGAAATAAACAAATAGGTAAAAACCACCACAGTATTTTAATAGATTTACGACCTGCTAGTATAAGAAATGGCATCAATAAGGAAAGTGCCATTTCTACACCAAGCGTCCATCCTGGAATGTAATATTTGTGTACATTTCGTACCATTGTATATTCCAAAACCAATTCCTTATTATCAAATAGGAAAATGTCTTTTAGTACTTCAAGAATATAACCATCCATTAAATTCACTCGATTCCAATACAAAAAATTCAGGATGATGGTCACAATAAATGCAGGGTATAGACGCAAAATCCGTTTGTAAGTAAAACGAGGTAAATTGAGTTTAATGTCGGAATGAAAATACTTATAACTTAGGACGAATCCACTGAGAACAAAGAAAAAAGACACCGCATCGCTGCCATTAAAAATTAGCGATGCTACATGATACTTCGTATAATCTCCCCATTTCCAACCGATAAAATGATATACAACTACCATCATTGCCGCAATTCCACGCACTGCATCTAAATATTCAAGTCGAGTTGTCTTTTGTTTCATTTCGAAACAAATGTATAACTTTTGTGTGGTAAGTTAGAATGAAGTGATTTTTCAAGAAAAAACGTTTTAGATACGCGTAATCTCGTGTTTTGATTATATATATAGTAGTATACTTGTTTAATATATTGGATCTTGCGGTGAATGATGGTGATTGCCGAAAAATGAATCAATTTGATTAATCACGTTATTTTGAATAACCTCCATAGTAATTCAAATATGTGGGAGACAAGGGTGAAAACATCTTTTTTATCTGATCAGATACATTTCCATAAACTGTAACATCGCTTATTTCAACAGATTCAAAAAAGGAAGTTCTTGAAGATGAATCAGCTTTTACATGTTCCATTAGGGCTTTTTCGTCCTCATATTGTTCGAGTACAAATAAAGTTTCACCTTCTGTAGGTCTACACCAAAAATGAGTCTTAGTGCCTGATTCAGCAAATGCCTCTTCAACTATAGCCTCCATTGCTTCTTTACATTTTTCTTCATCTTTAATGCTTGCATTCAGCGTGACTAATATTCGATTTCTTTCAAAATTTTTAATTCCAGCTTCAATTGTTTTAGCAACACTCTTTGCATAGCCTCCATAATATTCCATGTATTTCGGCCTTAGAGCAGCAAACATCAATTTGTTACCTCTAGAAATATTTCCATAAATTGATATTCTATTTACTTCTATAGATCTAAAAAATGATATTCTGGCAGTTGTAAATCTCCTTATAGCTTGACTTAATGCTTTATTATCTTCATATTGTTCAAGTACGAATAAAGATTTACCATCTTCACTTCGGAACCAAAAATGAGAGTGAACCCCATTTGCAGCATGTGCATCATTGACTATTGTCTCCATTGCTGCTCTGCACTTTTCTTCATTTTTAAAGGTACCGTTTAGCGTAACAAAAATTCTATTTTTTCCCATTTTGTAATGTTCTATATGATGAATTGAATATGTCGACAAAGTTATGCAGGAGGTAGGTTTAAATCTTACACAATTTTTCAATTCCTGTATACATTTTGGTTTTTACTTGTAGCGAACACCATCATACTATTTTTTTCATTGTTAAGGCTGTTTTTGATATATCGTTAATAAAGTAGGACTAGAGGACATGGCCGTTTAATTTTGCAAATGGAAATTTTGCTTGTTTTATAGATCGAATTAAATAAGATTTCCTTACCTCATCGCGTTTTAATCATATCGTCCATCAATTTTTTATTATGTATATCCGTAGATGTACCTATATCTTTTTATTATTCTTCATTTTGTGTGGGAATATCTCAGCACAATATTTCGCACCAGCACAATTCATCGTAAATGCTGATAATCTTAGATTACGATCTGCTCCCCATACGAATTCAAAGATCATAGACGTGTTGAACAATGGAGAAATACTCGAATTCCTGGAATTCGCGAAACATCCTGAACCTGGTTTTCGATGGTATGAATTGCTGGGACAAGTATGGGTAAAAGTAAACAGAGTAAAAGATGGTCAATCTGGTTATGTGTCTGGTCAATACATTCAGCCTGCGGAATTGGGCTTAAAGCATGGACAGAACTTTGAACGCATGCCGCTTTTTAATTGGTATGGAATTACGTTGGAAAATGAAGTGCCTATTCTTACCAAGACGACACCTGAGATTATAGGGGCGAAGTATCAGCATATTATTGTTGATACAGCAGAGTCATATGTTTTCATTGGCAGCAAAGACACCTATAGTGAAGGATCAAAAAATGGAACAGTTTTTCACAATGAACGACTGATGATGTTGTATGAAGGAATGGAGGAAGAAGTAGGGTGGAGTAATGTAAGCGTAAAATTAGAGGTGTGTCATGATTATGATTTTAATTCAAGTCCCAATTTTGAAATAAAAGAACGACTTTTTATATCTGTTCGTAATAAAGAGAATAAAGAAATTCTTTATCAAGAACTCACTGATCAATTTTTACATCTCGAACATATGGGCTTTTGGATACATTTTGTAGGTGATCTGAATGGAGACGGATTACCTGAAATATTTATGTCGGAATTGAGCGAAAAAGCTATGCGGAATCTGTGGTTTAGCTCCAATGGCAAAATGATTGAGTTGAAAAGCATAACAACAGTTGCAATGGGATGTTAGAACAATATGTTTTTGGGGCCTGACCCCTATTAAAATTATGTGAATAATGTATAAGAAATACAATCGAACTTTAATTTTTATCTTTCTATACAACATTTCTTGTTTTTAATTGTCCCTTTTTCATGTCAGCTCTTCTCTTACTTATTCAACTTATTATTAGTGCACTTTTTACAGGACTTGTATGGCTCGTTCAATTGACGCATTATCCTGCGTTTCATTTCATCGATAAGGAACTGTGGCAATCCTTCCATCAATTTCATAGCTCCTCAATTTCCATTATGGCCATGCCGCTCATGCTATGTGAACTAGCTTTAGCAGTGTATGGATTGTGGATAGACCCTTCTGTATGGTCTATAGCCGCTGGTTCTTTAGTAGCGATTATATGGGGTAATACCTTTTTGCAAGCTGTCCCCCTTCATGGAGCTTTGGCTGCTCAGAAAGATAAATTGAAAATTAAAAAGTTGGTTAGGGTTAATAGTATCCGCACAATAGCTTCGACAGCAAGAACATGCATACTAGCTTACCTTTGTTTTCAATTGATGACGAATTAACCAAGCTTGTGATGTTTCTTTCCTGCTAGGATAATGTTGAGTATGATCGATAGTCCTATGACAAACAAACAACCGATGGCATTCAACCATAAATAAGGCAGGTCAATGACTTCAATCTTTTCAAGATAAAAAAGCAACATCACAAAAATCTCTCCGATGATAGCGGCGATAAAGATAGCATGCCCCTTTATCCATTTGAAAAAGAAGGCAACCGCGAAAATCCCTAGAATCACTCCGTAAAAAAGGGAACCAATAATGTTTACAGCTTCGATTAAGTTGTCAAACAAAGAAGCATAAGAGGCAAAAAACAAGGCAAATACACCCCATATTGCTGTCGTATATTTTGCTACAGAAAGATAATGAGTATCATCTTTTCCTTTTACCCACATCCTTCTGTATAGATCGGATACGGTACATGTTGCCAAGGCATTTAATTCAGCACTTGTTGATGACATAGCAGCTGCTAGAATGACGGCTAATAATAACCCAACTAATCCAGTTGGTAAATTTTGAGTAATGAAGGTGATGAACACGTAATCCGTATCTTCTTTTTCAAGTTTTAAGCTAC
The DNA here is from genome assembly GCA_020627825.1 of Saprospiraceae bacterium. Taxonomy (GTDB): domain Bacteria; phylum Bacteroidota; class Bacteroidia; order Chitinophagales; family Saprospiraceae; genus JAHDFB01. Next base: position 13,274 of record JAHDGD010000010.1, on the reverse strand, counting down.
TGTCCTCTTCGTTTAGTTTCTCTATGATTTCATTGACCAATAGCTTTTGATCTCGCTCCGCCTGTACAAAAGAAAGGACACTCGATTGTGCTTCTTCTATGCCTTGATTCGATTTGATTGCTTGATCTAGCTCGTACACAGCAGCTGTTTTAGCTTCAAGCAGAACTGTATGATCTTTTTCTAATTGAGCATATTCTTCGGCATAAGACGAAGCTTTTATTGTTTCTACATTGGCATTGTTAAAATGAAGTGGTGCTGGATTGAATTGATAAAACATGAAAACCATAATTCCCACAAGTAATATCCCAATCTGCATGGGCACTTTAAATATACCATTGAACAATAATCCAAGTCTGCTTTGAGTCAGTGTTTTACCTGATAAATACCTCTGAACTTGAGATTGATCAGTACCAAAATAACTTAAGAATAGAAAGGTTCCGGCTAGAATTCCCGACCATACGTTGTATTTTTCTTTTAAATTCCACTCCCAGTCAATAACCTTTAGTTTACCCATTTTACCTGCAATATCAAGGCTATTCCCAACAGAAATATCAGGTGGGAATTTATAGACAATGACGAAAAATGCAGCGATCATTCCTCCTAATATGATAATCATCTGTTGTTTTTGGGTTTGACTCACCGCAACTGCTCCACCAAGAACAGTATAAAGGATGACTAAAACACCAATGATTATAGTTGTCCATTGCAAGTTCCATCCCAGAATAGACGATAGAATAATAGACGGAGCAAAAATAGTGAGACCTGCTGCTAATCCCCTTTGGATCAAAAAAAGAATACTAGTAAGAGCTCGCGTTTTTAAATCGAATCGATCTTCTAGGTATTCATAGGCTGTTACAACATTGGATCGATAATATTTGGGTAAAACCCAAATACATAAGATAACCATCGCAATTGGTAATCCAATATAAAATTGAGCGAAACGCATCCCATCATCAAATGCCTGACCTGGCGTCGATAAAAATGTAATCGCACTAGCTTGTGTTGCCATAACAGACAAACCGATCGTCCACCATTTTAAATCTTTGTTTCCTACGAAATAGGATTGACTGTTTTTGATTTCGCGCATTTTGTACATACCAAATGCAACGATGGCTGCTAAAATGCCAAATAATACGATCCAATCTATATAATGCATTAGCTGTAGATATACGTGAAATAGGAGAAAAAAGCAATAACCAAAGCATGTAGAATCAGGACTGCTATATATAAATTACGCCATTTTCCAAGAACCGGTGGTTTTTCGTCTTCTATCATGGTCTTAAGACTTGTCCATATGAAATCAGATTAGCGAATAATCGGTATGCACCTGGCACACCAGCAGGCAATTCTCTGAAAAAGCTGTAACCAGTGTAAACAAAGTGGCCATCTCCATATTTTGCCACCAAAAGTCCGCCTTCAAGGCCCTCTTCTCCTTTATCAGCTGAACTTAATAAAGGAGTATATTGCGCATCCCATTCGTCAGGGAAATACAAGCCTCTTTCTTGTACCCATCCTTCAAAGTCTTTTTCAGTAATTTTATTGGGATAATTAAAGATTTCATGTTTCGGATCCAAAATAGTCACTGGCGCATATTCGTCAGTTACCCTTTTTCTACTCAGTTTCAATGGATATGGACCGAGCATATCACTTTTTAACCGTCGACTGGTGTTGTATTGAGTTACAACTGTTCCTCCATTCTCCACATATTTCATTAATGTTTTATGGTGAAACTTCATATTATCCATTACATTGTAGGCGCGGACGCCGACAATAACTGCATTGTACTGATATAATGTTTCTAGACGAATATCATCTTCATCTAGCTCATCAACTGTATACCCTATAGCGCGCAATGCCTCTGGAACTTTATCTCCAGCTCCCATGATGTATGCTACTCGATTGCCGACTGATTTTATATCGATACATATTGTATTAATTTCGTTGGATTGTAATACTTGTTGCGTAGGAATGTGATCATAGGCAACAGTAACGAGCTTATCTCCATACTTTTCTCCATCTATATCAAGTAAAAATGACATTTTACTAGGGTCCTGCATTTTCGGTGCTGTAACTTCTATATCGAAGAATTTCTTTTCGTTTTTTGAGTCAAGCTCAAAAGCTATTTTCTCTGGTTTTATAGTCCATTTGTTATCAAAACATGGGATCAATGTGCCTTGGACACTGTCTTTTCCAGCGGTTACTTCTACCCGAATTTTTTGCGTTTGTCCTGGACTAAATATGATGGTTTCATTTGTCACTTCTGCATAGGCTGGGGCCAAAATGTCAAATGGCTCATAAACTTCCCCTTTTACTGGATCACTCTTTTTTAGGACAAGTGCTCGATCAATTTTTAAGCGATGTTCTCCATTCTTTAATGTAAAAACAAATCGTATGGGATCTGGTGTGATAGGTAATCCAATTAAGCTTTTATCTTCGACTGTGTACATACCCAAAGTCCCTTTTTTACGTAACCAGTAAGCAGAACTAAAATCAGTATCATTCGTAATCATTAATTCTTCTTCGAAATCCAAGCCTTTATTATTCTCTAGTGGTTGGTTGACGGAAAGATCTATTCCCGCAGGAAAAGACTGAATGCGTTCTAGTGTCCAATTTTCTCGACTTCGATTGATCACTTCCATAGATACTTTTGCTTTTTCTCCAGGTGCTAAGGATATGTCATTTGTGTAACTATCGATGTAAATGCCACAACACGCTAAGATGAGATCTTTCACTTCTTCTAGTTTACGTTGTTTCCATATACTCTCTTCTAAGTGTTGGATTTTGTCGTAAATTTCAAGTAATAAAGGAGTAGAAAGGGAAGGGTCAGTTGATTTAAATTGTAGGGTTAATCGTTCTACCATTTCTTTAATTGTACCCGTTGGGTCAACTCTATTCCAGCTTGTTTCAATGCCAGCAAAGACATCTTCTTTGGAACTTGGACGTGATCCATCTAACCATTCCATGTATTCAATATATTCCCCTCGGCTTCCTGTTGATCCGAAACCTTGGCATTTATGTTGAGATCGGGATTCTGCAGCAATTTCTGTATTGGATTTTCCTTTAAGTGGATAGTATACACCAATGTCTGCTGAATACAAATTGGTTTTATCTGCTTTAGCAAATTTCTCTCTGCTTCCATAAAACCACCAACTGGTATTGAAGAAAATTCTTTCAGCTTGAAACGTATTATATGTATCCAGTTGCTCGGGATAAACTTCTTTTTTTCCACTCATATTGAATGCTTCTAATCCCAACATTGCCGATGCTGTATGGTGTCCATGTGTTCTTCCTGGTGTTCGATGATCAAATCGATTGATGATAATATCAGGTTGGAATTTGCGTATAGTTAGAATAACATCATGCATCACTTCTTCTTTATTCCATATGTCGAATGTCTCTTCAGGATTTTTGGAATACCCAAAATCGTTTGCTCGTGAGAAATATTGGACACCACCATCTATTCTCCTTGCAGCTAGTAGTTCTTGTGTTCTTAAAACACCTAATAATTCACGTATTTCAGTTCCTATTAAATTCTGACCTCCGTCTCCTCTTGTTAATGATAAATAAGCTGTTTCAGCTTTTTTATGATTGGCCATATAAGATATAAGCCTTGTATTTTCATCATCAGGGTGCGCAGCAACATATAAAACAGAGCCTAAAAAGCCCAATTTTTCAATGTGATGTTGTATTTCAGCACTTGTCCATTTGGCCGGAGCTTGAGCTGAAAGGACATGAGCCATAAAAAAAGCGACAAATAAAAAGATGTAAAGTGCTTTGTGTTTCAACATAGAATTAAAAACTTTATATATGAATTGTAAATATATATTTACTTACGATAATGAGGCTGTTTTATCGAATCAAATATCTAGACTTTGTTTGCCATAATACCAATTTGAGAGATACGGCATGTAGGATTAAATGATATAATTGAGGATTTAACTCATTTATGATTAGAATCTAGCGAAAAATCGTATTGGTAAAGAAAAACATGAACAAGGGAATTAAAAGAAAGTTTGCTTTAAGCCGACAAAAATTTTGTTACTACTTTCAATTACAGTATATTCGCCTCAGGGATTATTAAACTTTACATTTATTACTTTATGCTGATACTATTTCTAGGGCTGTCATTTGTCGTATTTGGACTTCTTGCAGTAAACTTTAAAAAATTCGTTTAATTCGAATTTTTCTTAGACTTTATCCACATCATATTTTGGGCTTTGTTTGTATAATTACTTAACAAGTTTTTATCATTGTATAGCTCATTTCTAACAGCTATTTTACCTTCTACACGTTCGAAAGGTTCCTTATAATAGTTCAACACGAAGGTTAAATTTTCATAAAAATTTTCTGGCACTGTTTTTTCTTCAACATATACCCCCTTTTGATTGATTTCAACTGGATAAACTATATTCATATTTTTTTTATTTCCACAAGAGCATAATAAAAATACTATGCTTATGAAAGCTTTAATTTTATTCATTATCTTCTAGTTTCTTCTCTGTCTCTGCGCATATCTCGATCTCTTCTATAATCTTCTCTATTGTTTCTTCTTCTTCTATCTGTATCTACTTCATCATCTGTACCGTCATATGAACCTTCAGGAGCTCCTCCTTCATTTGGACGAGGTAATTCACCAAGACTTCTATCAGGTGAAGTTGGTCCATTATAAGACCAAGTTGAATTTGATAACTCTTCATCTTCAATATCATAAGTTCCACTGTAAGTGAAACTCCATGCGGATCGCATCATAAATTCTTTTGCTCCTCCATGTTGTTTTAAAAAAATTCCATCTTCATCAGAAATGGTACCAGAACCCGGAATCCAAAATGATGCTCCAGATTCCCAGTCATACGCATCCCACCAGTTAATGGTTACAGTACCTTCTATATCAATGGTATTTCCATTTCTTCTTAAGTTGAAATTTCCATTTCCTTGTGTTTTGCTTGCGCCAGATGCATAAGCTAGTTCCGACAATGGATTGTATTCTTGAATATCAGCTCTCCAATAATCGGATTCAACTGAATGTGTACCATCACCCAGATTTTCTATAAACCTAGGAATAGATCGTTCTTCAAAGTATCCTTTTATTCGATCTTCAGCAGATTCAACAGCCCAGAATGATCTTAACCATTCAGCAGATAAGATTCTTTCCGAAACATTTCCATCAATAAAAGCTTGCAAATTATCAGCAGCAACATTAGCTCCTATTGATCTAGCGTTATAGATCATACGCTGATAATTACGCCTTATTTCAGCTACTCGTTCTTCAATGTTTTGGTTATCTTCTGTTTCAGTAGCAGCTGAAGATGAAGTATTTTCAGCTACATTTTCTGAAGTATTCGCAGTCGATGAAGACTCTTCAGTTCTCCTTAGGAATTCAAAGCTCATTAATTGTTTTTTTAATTTTGGGGTATAGGATATAACGTATTGAACAAGTTATAACCTATTGCTAATATACGATATAGAGAGTAGGAAGTCAAGTAAATAGATGGTAACATTATGTAGAATATGATCTGTTTGTAGATTTTTATAATAGGATTTAATCTTAGTCAATTTCTTTTATTTTTTCAAATTGTCATATAATACATAGTAAAAATTCACAGCTTTGTACTCTTTTATAGGTATAGATAGAGTGAAATCCTTTTGAAATCAATTGTTATGAGAATTTATTTTTGCCTTTTCCTTGTATGTTCATTCTTTGTTGCTCATTCTCAAGATATTGTTTACGAAGATCATTTTGATACGGACATATTTTCTGTTGGAAATAACCCTACAGGTTACACATTGCAAAATGTAAACAATACATTTCAAATTAATGGAAATGGTGCAGCAGGACCCTGGACAGCAATGTCATATATCTTGCATGATGGTGCTGGAAATCAGACTCTTATTGATGCTAGTGAATCACCTAAACTGTATATAAAAGTCAAAGGAGAAGGGCAGCCAAGCTTAAGGATTGATTTTCAAGATGAAACAGGTTATGTAACCAATCAGAATCCTGCTGAATTCAATATCACCAATGCTTACAAAATATATGAATATGATTATACCGATCGCTTGTTGGATGGAGCATATGGTGGACCGTGTACTGTCGCTCCGTGTATTGTAGATGCTTCCAAACTGCAATCGCTTATATTTTTTGTTAATGCTCCTACTGGAGGATATAATGGAACGATCGAAATAGATTGGATTTCAATTGGTGCTCCTTTAGAACAAGGAACACCTTCATATGATATCAGATATAATCAAGTAGGGTATTCCACCGGAAGAAGTAAATACATCAATATTGTTTCTAGCGCTTCATTCGAAAATGTGGAATACAGCGTATTTAAAAAAGGAAACTCTGATCCTGTTTTAAGTGCTATGACTAGTGGTCTATCGAAATGGAGCCCTAGCAATGAATATGTAAGTACAATAGATGTTACTGAACTAAATGACGAAGGAGATTATATTTTTGAAATAGGAGATCAAAGTATAGAATTTTCAATAGCAAATGATGGTTATGATGCCCTTGCAACTGCATCATTGAAATATTATTATTATAACAGAGCTTCACAAGAATTAACAACAGAATTTGCTGCTGAATGGGCTCGTCCTCTAGGTCATCCGGACGATGAAGTCCTCATTCACTCATCCGCAGCCTCTACTGATAGACCAACAGGAACAAAAATTGAATCACCCAAAGGTTGGTATGACGCAGGTGACTATAATAAATATATTGTAAATAGTGGTATTTCAACCTATACTTTACTTGCCGCGTATGAGCATTATCCAGAATATTACAAAAATTTGATGTTAGATATTCCTGAGCAAGGAGGAATTTTACCTGATATTTTGGATGAGGTGATATGGAATCTTGAATGGATGTTGACTATGCAAGACCCCAATGATGGAGGAGTTTACCATAAATTAACAGGTCTTAATTTTTCTGGTATTATAATGCCACATCAATATAATGCAACCCGATATGTAGTTCAGAAAACAACTTCAGCAGCTCTTAACTTTGCTGCAGTTATGGCAATAGCCGCTCGTGTTTTTGCGGATTATGAGGATGTGAAACCAGGATTTAATATACAATTAATAGAAGCTGCAGAATATGCTTATCAATGGGCATTGGATAATCCCAATGTTTACTATAACCAACCAAGTGATGTAAGTACAGGCCAATACGGAGATAATAATGTTAATGATGAATTTGATTGGGCAATTGCTGAGTTATTTTTAGCTACTGAAAAAACGATATATAGCGACGAAATTTCTGAAAATACAATTGGTAATGGAGTTCCTGCATGGCCATATACTGCACCGTTAGCACTGATGTCCTTATCTCATCATGCAGAACTAATCAATGGAATAGTGGATATTGAAACAATTGAAAATAGATTACTTGAAACAGCTAATCAATTGAAATCAACGGTTGAAAATGGAACAATGAAAGTAGCTATGGGTACAGGAAGTGGCGATTTTGTGTGGGGAAGTAATGGACATGCTGGCAATCAAATTATGATTCTTATTCGAGCATACGAAATTTCAGATGATGAACAATTTCTTGATGCTGCTTATACTGCAATGGATTATTTATTGGGAAGAAATGGAACGGGATATTGTTATGTTTCAGGTTTTGGGGATGTTTCACCTCAACATCCACATCACAGACCTTCCGAAGCAGATGCTGTCACAGCTCCTATTCCAGGCATGGTTGCGGGAGGGCCCAATCCTGGTAAACAAGATGGGTGTCCAGGATATATTGGCAATTATCCAGCATCTTCATATGTCGATAGTTGGTGTTCATATGCTTCGAATGAGGTAACGATCAATTGGAATGCTCCTTTTGCATATGCTGTGAATGCTTTGAGATTCTATCAAATTGGAATACCTTCTTCTACTACAAAATGGAATATGAATGAAATGAAAGAATTGAAAGTTTCTCCTAATCCAGGTTCAGATTTTATTCAATTGAATCACATTTCAATTCAGAATAATAATCGGTTTCAAATTTTCAATTCAAAAGGAGAAGCGATTTTTACGATCAACAATTTGAAAACGAATACAGTAGACCTAAGTGTGCTCGCACCAGGTGTATACATTTTACATTTTGAAAATGGTCAAGATTTATTTTCGACCAAATGGATAAAGGTAGAGTAGGGTCAACAAAGGACTTTAATCGTAAAAATTGGAAATTCAATGGAAATTGAGGTAGATGGATGTCTGAACAGGTAATGTGAGTCTAACCTATTGCAGGAAGTTTTCCAGTATCTTCAGCTTCATCACAATCATTACCAGGCGTCTTTCCGCATACCGTACAGTTGCCAAACTTATCTTTTAACATAGGGTTATTAGTGGCACAAGTTCCTCGGAATTCATTACCCGTAACAATCTGGCGAATGTTTATAAGGGCAAAGCTTAACCCAAAAACTGTAAAAATTACTAGAAATATATATAAGAAAGACATCTTTAAAATTTAATCAAAGTTCACCAATTATACTAAATAAAACAAGAAATGAGCGGTATTGTTCAATGTTGAATTACCTTCTTTGTATACATTGTACTTAATCGATTTATTGAGATTTGGAGATCACAAAACCTCTTTTAAGATAAGACATTTAGTGTGATTTTGCCTCTTCCCACAATTTGTCCATTTCTTCTAGACTCATATCTTTTAAGGCTTTTTTTGCATTGGATTCTATGAATTCAAACCTGAATTTAAATTTCTTATTTGTTTTTTCTAAAGCTGTTTCTGGGTCGATGCCCAAAAAGCGCGCATAGTTTATAAGAGAAAATAATACATCTCCAAATTCTTCTTCTTGTTTTTCTTTATCTAGGGATGCTACAGCAGTTTTCAATTCATTCAATTCTTCTTCCACCTTTTTCCATACATCCTCTGTCTCTTTCCATTCAAACCCTACTTTTGCCGTCTTTTCTTGCATCCTGTAAGCCTTGACAATTGCTGGAAGCCCTTTGGGGACACCCCCTAAAACTGAACGATTTCCTTCAGCTAACTTCAATTGTTCCCAATTGCGTTTAACAGTCTCTTCATCCTCTGCAATTACATCACCATATATATGAGGATGCCTACGTATTAGTTTTTCACATACATCATGTATTGCAGTAGAAATATCCCATGCTCCTTTTTCAGAAGCTATTTTAGCATAGAAAACCATGTGAAGTAAAAGGTCGCCCACTTCTTCTTTTATTCCTTCTATATCTTGGTCGAGAATTGCATCAGCAAGTTCATAGACTTCTTCTATCGTCAGAATACGAAGAGTTTCGAATGTTTGTTTTCGATCCCATGGACATTTTTCCCTTAAATCGTCCATTATTTGGAGTAATCTTAAAAATGCGGTTTCACTTTTTTGCATGAACAAGCGTTTTGTAAACTATTTGACTCTTTTGAATAAGGTGTGTTAACATTTTTTGATGTCATAAAAGTGGAAAGTTACCACAAAATTGAACATAACTTTAAAATGTTGGCTTGATTTTTGTTTATATATGTTAAAGTTATAATATAAAACCATTTAATAATGAATAAGATGCTCCGGCTAATTCTGTTTTTCTCTTGTTTCGCATTTATTTTTACGAGTTGTCAAGAAAAAATCGAACCCTTATCTATGAGGGACTCCAAGATTCCAACCTACAACAAGATTCACAAAAAACAACAAATAAAAGATCGTCTTGAACAAGAAAAGCTTATGACAATGGATCTTTCTACTGGCATGGTTCCGCGAAAAGATTTATTTGTTGCCCAGAAAGATATGTGGAAGCAGCAAGAAGAACTTGCATTAAAAACAGCAATACCCAATGTTGAATGGGATGAAAGAGGTCCAAACAATATTGGTGGGCGAACTAGAGCAATTATGTTTGACCCCAATGATGCAACTTCCAAAAAAGTATGGGCTGGTGGAGTAGGAGGAGGTGTATGGTATAATGATGATATCACATCAGCGACTTCCTCATGGCAAAATGTTGATGATTTTTGGTCGAATATGGCGGTAACTTCGATAGCACACGATCCAGTTAATACATTACATTTTTATGCAGGAACGGGTGAAGGTTTTGGGAATTTCGACGCAATTGATGGGGACGGTGTCTGGAAGTCAACAGACGGAGGTACCACATGGAATCAACTATCCACAACTACTAATTTTAACGATGTAAATAAAATTGTATGTTTTGCAGCTAATAGTATTGCTGTAGCTACAAATAATGGGTTAAGAATATCGACAAACGGTGGAGCATCTTGGTTGACGCCTAGATCTGGTTCACATGCTGATGTTGAAGTGGCTGCCAACGGTGATTTATATGCTTCCAATTTTGCGGGTGATGTTTTCAAATCTGTTGATAATGGAAGTAATTGGTCCACGATCCGAAATGGATCTGGCAATAGGGTAGAATTGGCTACAGCCCCGTCTGATGCAAGTGTGGTTTATGCTTTAGTCAATACAGGAAGTAATGTTACAGACATACTGAAAACTGTAAATGGCGGAACAACATGGTTAAGTCAAACCATTCCGCTTTATCTTGAACAAGGTTCTTGTCAAGGAGGATCAAATCCTTTTACTAGAGGGCAAGGTTGGTATGATCTTATTTCAATCGTACATCCTACAGATTCTGATAAAATTATCATTGGTGGTATAGATCTATTTAGATCTGATGATGGCGGAACAAGTTGGGAGTCAATTAGTTATTGGACAGGTCAATGTGATGATTATGTTCATGCTGATCAACATGCATTAGCTTTAAGACCTGGCTTCCCTAACGCAATTTTATCGGGAAGTGATGGGGGGATTTCTTATTCAGATGATGCATTTGATTTTGGCGCAAATCCTGATTTTAATACCAGAAATAATAATTATAATGTAACACAATATTATGCTGTTGCAGTTCATCCTGATAACACAATTACAAATATTTTGGGTGGTACTCAGGATAATGGTACTCATAGATTTACACAATCAGGTATAAATTCTGTTTCTACTGTTACAGGTGGTGATGGAGCTTTCTGTCATATTGATCAAGATCAACCGAATATTCAAATCACAAGTTATGTTTATAATAACTATTATGTAACGACAAACGGAACTAATTTTACTTCATACTCTCTCGGAAATACAGGAAGATTTATTAATCCTACGGATTATGATAGCGACGCTAATATACTATATGCTTGTAAAGGGAGTAACGAATACCTGAGGGTTCAAGGATTTGGAGGTTCTCTTTCAAACAACACGATCAATGCACCATTATTTGGTGGTCAAGTTAGTGCAGTAAGAGTATCACCGAATGTTGATAATAGAGTATATTTTGGAATTAATGCAAATGGTGGAAAAATCATACGTGTTGATAATGCACATACTTCGAACCCTACATTTACGGAATTAGCTGGTACTGTTAATGGATATGTATCATCCATTGATGTAGAAGTTGGTAATGAAGATCACTTACTGATTACATTCAGTAACTTTAATGTAACCAGTGTGTGGGAATCTACAAATGGTGGAACTTCTTTCACTGGTGTGGAAGGAGATATTCCAAATATGCCAGTAAGATGGGGGATATTTGATCCGAATTCTGCTTCTCAAGCAATTGTGGCGACGGAAATGGGCGTGTGGACTACTACCTTATTGAATGGTGGAAGTACCGATTGGGATCCAACTAACTCAGGGCTTGCGAATACTAGAGTGGATATGATTGAATACAGAGCATCTGATAACTTTATGGTTGCTGGAACACATGGTAGAGGAGTATTTACTTCTACTTCATTCAATTTAGGATGTAATATTTCAGTTACTTCCATAGGAGACCAAGTTTGTGACGCTGCGACCTCAACATATTCTCAGGAATTAACATTGGAATTATCCAATACACCTGCGACAGGACAACTTGATGTAAATGGAAGTTTATTTGATATTCCATTAGGACAAGAATCTGCAACAGTTACCATTACGTTAACCGATTTGACAGCAGATGGAAACCCTGTAGATGCTTCTATGTTTTTTACAGCAGATAATTCATGTCAGAAAGATTTTTCAGGTTTATTTAATGCTCCAAATCCAGGTTGTGTTCTAGATAACGATAATTGCCAAGATGCATTTCCTATTACAGAATCTGGAACTTACACATCAAATGGTCCTTCTTCTGGAAATGGATGTAATAATTGCTCCAGTTCGACTCATGCAGATTGGTATAAATTTACAGCACCTTCAGATGGATTATTAACAATTCAAACATGTGGATATGGTGTAGATACAAGATTCTTTTTCTATGCTGGAGATTGTGGAAGTTTAGTTCTTGTAGCAAATAATGATGATGCTTGTATATTGGGTGGTGGAAACAACAATACATGGGCTTCTCAGGTAGAAGATATTTCGATAACAGGAGGTGTAACTTATTATTTAGAATGGGATAATCGTTGGTCGTCTAGTGCAGTTACCTTTGATTTTCTCTTTACAAGTACGGCTGATCCATGTGAAAACTTGACACATCGATTTGTTGACGAATCTCTAGCCGTTTCAGGAGATGGATGTACATGGGCAACAGCGTATAACAATCTGCAGGATGCTATTAATGGCATAGAAAATGAAGGTACTGTAACTGATTTATGGGTGAAAGCTGGCACATATAATCCAGGCTTCACGGGAGAGACTGTTACGCGGAATACTTCCTTTAATATTGCAGCAACAACTACTATTTATGGTGGTTTTGCAGGAAATGAAGTAGCATTGGGCGAACGAGATATAGCAGCAAATCCTGTCATTTTATCTGGGGATATTGGTGTTGCATTCATTACATCTGATAATTCATATCAAGTTGTAACCCATGCAGCAGGTAATGGAATATTGACACTAGATGGACTTACGATCTCTGATGGAAACAATGATGGTAACACTTCTGCAGGGAGTGGTGTTTATAATACAGGTGAAATTAGATTATTTGATTGTACCATTCAAAATAATCTGGCAACATCTCCAGGATCTGGGGTTTGCAATAATGGAGCAAGTGCAATAATGACGATGGAAAATTGCATGTTAACTGGAAATAGTGGAGTGCAATATTGTGTTGAGAATGGAGCAGAATTAGTTGTTCCATCTGGTAAAATAGTGACAATTGAATAGTGTGTTCAATTAAAAATATAGATGGTAAAATAAGCCCAAACATTTTTTTGTTTGGGCTTTTTCTTTTTTTGGCTTACGCCCAAAAAGAAATTATTATAACATTTACTATTTAACGTGAATAATGGATAAGGAATTTTATCAGAAACCTTTTAAATGGTTAGG
>JAHDGD010000151.1 GCA_020627825.1 Saprospiraceae bacterium | reverse complement strand
GGTTATTTTTTCAAATCTTCTAATATAAAGTTTACGCCAGCCTTTGCATGAATTTCTGTTGTATTAAATATTGGTATTTGTACATCTGACTGATCTATCATTAACGGAAATTCTGTACATCCTAAAATAACACCATTAGCTCCCTGATCTATAAATGATTGAATGACATCAAGAACATATTTCTTGGATTCAGGAATAATTTTCCCATAAGTCAATTCTTGGATGATAATGCGATGTAGTTCTTCGATCATCTTTGGGTCAGAAGGGGATATTACTTCAACACCTTTACTTTCTATTCTTTGGGTTATAAAAGGTTCTGTCATTGTATACTTTGTACCTAAAAAACAAACTTTTTTAATTCCTTTATTGATAATACTTTCGGCAGTTGCATCTGCAATGTGCAATATTGGACACTGAAGTTCTTTTTCGACTTGGTCATATACTTTATGTGGTGTATTGGCGCAAAACATTACTTTATCTACACCGGCTTTTTGTAGACTCTTTCCGCCTTCAATAAGCATATCAGCAATTCCTTCCCAATTATTTTCAATTTGGAATTTGTGGACTTGAGCTTGGTTCATTGTATAGACCAATAAGGGAGGATTTGTGTTATTGCCAAAGTGCTCATTTACTGATTCATTGATGTATCGATAATAGTCAATGGTCGAGTGCCAGGAAGTTCCGCCAATTAATCCAAGTGAGTTCATTTTGTTTTCAATTTCATTAGCATCGCTAGGTTCAACAATTGTGTTAGCATGTTGACACGACAGTAAAAATAGGATAGAAAATACAATTAACGTACGCATTTTAGCAAAGAAATTTAATCGGTTAGTAACGTTATCCATAGGTCTTTGTACTTGGTATTCCTGATACCTTCTCCGTGGGCTTTTTTACCTTTTCGAATTTCACGATTTAATGCAAAAATATGTTCTTTAGGAATATTCATAGCTTTATAGGTTTTCTCGATAGTTTTAGCTTTTGGTTCCTTTGAATGATACACTCCATACCATCGATTTGCAGGTGTTATGCTATCAGAATAATACCAATTTGCAATTTTATCTACTCCGGCATAGTCCCACCCACCTGAAAATGTAATAACACGTTTTACTTCTATTTTTTTAGCAATAAAAGCAGACATCCCACCTCCTTGAGATTGACCTGCTAAAGATATAATATTCCACTTCGGTCGATCATTTTCTATGAATTGTTCCCATTCACCATTTTTATCATTTTCTTTCAAGTACTGTAATAAATGGGTAAATCGATTAATAATAGCATCATATGATTGATCAGGAATAAATGAAATAAGTTGATCACCAAACACTCTTTGGGTTCTGAACTTTGTTGTACATTCACTATCTTCAAGTAGATTTTGATCTCTGCACACGCTAGCAACGGATGGTGTATTAATATAGGATAAGTTAATCACCTTGTATCCCATTTGAATTGCTGTTTCGAATAATTTTATTGGTCCTTTTTGAGGAATGCCATTTGTTCCTGGTAAAAACAATAGTAATTGAGGATTTCTCTGTAATGTATCGTACATTACTAAATGATCTACATCTGCGGTGATAATATTTTCATCTGTTAAGGACGGCTTTATAAACAGCTTAACTGTAGAATTTGATTGTACATTCAAGGCTGCATCTGCATTATTTGAGGAACATTGAACTATGAAACATAATGCTAAGAATAAAATTAAACTATAAGTGCTATTGTTAACCATAATATAGGCGGTTTAAAATTTTCTTTTTGTTCGATGTTTATTTGGATTAAGTTGTTTTATTGTATTGTTCTTAAGCTAACCAAAATTCCTCTGTTTAAGATTCTTTACAAGATACGATAATTCAATTTTAATAATGCTATGAAACAAACCTCTATTTCACTATAGTCGTTTATATACTTCATAAAATGAATGTTCATAAATAAGATCTTCGCGCTAGCTGCATGAAGGGCTTGTCCTGACAACTCCCAACTTATAATAAGTATGATTTTCTGTAAATTAATTCTTTTTGTATCACCTTAATAGATACACTCTATATGTTGTCAGGATGAGCTTAGCGAAACCCGAAATGGAGCGCTCGAGCGCCCAAAAAATATCTTTTACTTGATGAATGAGGGTCTTACTCTATTGTATTGACACCTTGATAAACAAGAATACTTCCTATTTCATTCAAGAAGGTCGACTCAATATCCGATTTACCGCCTGTTGTAATCGTCATGTTTTCAATGGTTAAAATGCCTTCGTTTTTGATCGCTGAGCCGTGTGGTCCATAGGCGCCATCTATACTAAATCCTTTAAGACTTACTTGTGTGCCTGATTTTATTTTGAAAAGTGTTTTTAAGCTTGCTTGGTGGGGTGTTAATGCTGCTACTCGAATGCCTTGCTCGGGCAGTGCTTCGATCGTAATGTTTTTATCAATATGCAAGGAATCTGTAGACACTATAATCGTGGTATTGTTAATATCCGGGCTAAAGGTGATCACCTCACCACTTTCTGCACAGTTTATAGCCGAACGCAAAGAACCTGGCCCTTCATTAGCTCCTGAATACACGTAAATACAACTATCTATAACACATCCATTCCAAATCATATCCACGTATTCAGGATGATCTATAAATGGATTTCTATTTCCTTGAATTCCGAATATTGCCTCGTTTCTATCCAGCTCTTTTTGATCTACTGGATCGCTTTCATGCCAACTGATCAATAAGTCCAGCATCCATTGTTCATACACTGTATACCCTGATCCATCCAACACTGCATCTGACTCTGTGGTGTTGTTTTCCCACGTAGCAATTACATCCTCATATCTTGTAGCCATATAAAAATACCCTCGAGCAAGATCTCCTTTGTACGCATCTATGGGTTCAAATACAGGACCTGAATATCCTGGAATCGAAACAGAAGATGTGCCCATTACACTTCCATTATTTGTTGTATGTGTTTCGGTACCACTAAGTACTTCCCCATAAGGATTGTTACTTCGTAATCCATTGATCCATCCATCCGTAGGAACTACTGCAAAGATATCGGTATACTGAGGAGCAGATGTACTTCCACCCCACCAGGACTTGGGGAAGGTATGTTCTCTATTGTAACAATCTCCCTCTCCTTGGTAGTTTCCGCATTGTTCAGCAACAAAGGTGAATTCATTTTCAGCACCGACAGGATTGTCCGAATACATATCCCATACAATCACCTCATTTCCCGCATCATTCAAGTGATCGTCTGTTGTCTGGTAATGCGTCCATAAGCTACCATACGATACGACTGTATGATCTTTGATCAAATTATGAAGTGCCGTTTTCAATTCTTCACAAGTTTCAGATCCTATGGGCGCATAATAATCGGTGAAGGATGATTCAAGCGTCTCTATGAAATCAGTTAAAGGATCAAGTTTTCGATAAATAGGCCCGCCATTACAAAATGTATTGCATGAAAAAACAAAATAATAATACGACGTATTTTCATCAAGTCCAGTTGCATTAAAAGTTGTGCTTGAAGACTTTTGGATCACCTCGCCTAAACCTATTGTAGCTCCAGATGTATAATCGATTCCATTAATTGGTTGTCCTCCTAAAGATGGACTTGTGCTTTGCACCACCAGATATTGATCCGCATGGTTGCCAACGAATGAGGCTTGTATAGAATTGGACGTAATGGTACCAAATGTAAGACTTGTCGGTTGAGCCGTAGGTTCAGTGCAATTTACTGTTGTCCCTTCAGGTGTAATAATGATATCGTCTAGTGCTATTTCATCTCGATTTCCACTTCCAGCCACATCGGAACTTGTCCAGCGCAGGTAAAATGAAGAGGCCGGTTCAATTTGTAATCCAGACAAAAGTATCGAGCGATTATTCGGACTCCAGCCATTGTTATCTGCTGATTGAATGGAAGTAAAATTTCCAGAACTTACATTGGAGTATGTTATATTATTATAAGAAATTGAAAAATTACACGTAGTCGAATAATTCTGATCGTTTAAAGCATATATGATGTAATCAATAGCTAAGGAATGCACGACAGAAGAAGAGTGATTTTCTACTTTTAAGGTCAAGGTTCCAGGTGTAAAATCACCTGCTGTTGGTTGAAAACCCAACGCCTTATTTCCATTTCCTACGTCAAAACTATATAACCCACCAGTTGTAACTCCTCCTGCACTTTCTCCACGTGCATAATCACCTGCAGAAATATTCATTCCAAAAGGTTTATCTCCATCGGTGAAACCTTCTATTTCCCATGCAAGAGTAGACAATTGCCCATAGGAAGGCGCTGTGGAAAATCCATTTCCTTGAAACACCCCTTCATTTACACCACTCATGGATCCATCGAAATCAATGGTATACGTTGAAGTTGAGTCCACAATAGAAAGCTGCCCGCTAAGTATAAATGGGCACAAGAATAGTACAAAAAGAAGTAAACGTAGTTGCATATGATCTTAAAAAGCTCGCAAATATAATTTATTGACTGAATTAAAACATATTATACATTAAATATAATCATAATGTATTTTTGATACCAATTGGAGTTTTAGAGTAGATGCATCATAAGTTTAGACAACAATTTGAGCTAGAACCACTATATAAGATGGGTCTATGTTTATTTACTATGGAATAATTGGACATTTGTGTTTTATCAGTTGGAAAAGGAGGTGATTAGGTTATTTGGGCTCGAGCCCAAAATAACATGTGATAGTGTATCGACATAAACACTTAAAATAAAAATATGAAAGATTTAAACTGTGAAAAGTGCAATCGTCTTTTCATAGAGTACATTGGTGGTGGTAATTTTTCAAGCAGGATAATATGCATTTGCATATTTATATTGGTGGTATCCCTGACCTAAATGGTCTCCTACAATATTAAAATAACAATCTTCTCCTTTTCCAAAAGGTAAAATAACTAATGGTTCTTGCAAGCTTACTTTGTTGAGCGTCCAACCATCAGGCAAGATAACATTTGTAGTAGGTTCTCCAGTTTCAGTAGCATGCATCACGTAGTAATTTCCTTTATGATCAGTTAGCTGATAAATTTCATGTTCAAAACGGAGTATTTGACATTTTTTAATAATCTTCACAACCAAATACCCTGCTTCAGGTTTCAACATATTTGTTTTTGAGGGTATGAAGTCAACAGCTAATGGTAGAGCTAATTCAATCCAAGAATGTCCTTTATACTCTCTTTCAAAGAGACAGTCTTTTTGGTTACAATTAGAATGCGCATTGGGAGATCGAACAAGTGCCGTTTTATTGATTAATATGTGTCTGTCAATATTTTTCTGCCAAGGAAATCCAACTTTAAATTTTTCCCATTGGTGAAGTGGCACTGGGTTTGAGCCACCACTTATGATTACCATTTTCTCTTTTACATTGATGAGTTCTTTAGCTAGTCCAACTTCTGTCCATTCCATATTTTGGGGAATTTGAAAAGCTGGTTGCGTGGAATATTGAATTCCTGCTTCACTTGATGAAGGAAAATGGCACGATCCGAGTATAAAAACAAATAAAAGTATGATATATGAAGTCTTGTGCATTTATTGAATTTTGTGCTTGTGCCAAACTAACGGTATATTGCAGAATATGTTGTCGATAAAGCGTTAGGAAGGTAATAAAATTCTGCTCATTGTTAGTCATAGCCATTTTCTATAAAATAACTTCTCCTCTGTTCGCTTATAAAATACGATAAATAGTTGTACAATAACAAAGACCTATCATATTCTTGGTAATTAAAAATGTTTTCAGGAAGAAATATTTCATCTGAAAACCAAGGCTCTGTGCAATTTTGAAATCCAGTAGCACGAGAAAAAGGTAATTTCTCTATTTTGGCCAAGCAATAAAGGGCTAGAGTACTTATTCTTATTTCCATTTTCCTCTTCGAATTACACTCAATTATTTCTATCTCATTTGAGTTCAATTGAGAAATAAATTTGATCATTATCTGTTCTCTTTGATTTCGTTTAATTTGACTACTCTCACCTAGAAATTGAAGTAATTCATTCTCATCCAAATAAAAGAACCTTAGCATAAAGTATTTGTTTTTTATTAATTGATTAACCTCATACTCTATTTGATCTTTGGTACATTTTTTTACAATTGAAATTTTAGGTTCTATGGATTGTGTTTCTTCAAATTTACATGAAGAAAGAAATAGAATTAATAGTATTACTATTAAAATTCTCATATAGGTTTTTTCTTATGGTTAAGTGTATGTAGCGTTCGACCAAATGGAAGGTATCATCATATACAATGTTTAGTTCCTTTACCAATAAGCAAAAGTCCTATTGGTTTTAATTTCATACCTGCTGATTTTAGAAAACAGGAATAGTATATTCATAAAAAAAGTCACATATCCTAGTTTTTATGCGTTATTCAATAGAATTTGTCTTTCTGTCTCCATTACAGATCAAAAATAATCTGATGGAACATATGGACATAAAAACGTATAATTATATTAACTTTTAAACATGAAAAAATTACATTTATTTCTAGTATTCAGCACTTTTTTAATGTTAAGTAGCTGTACTTCAGATCAAAACGTACTAAATAAAGTCATAGGAGAATATGAAGGAATTTATATAAAGAACAATACTGAAGTTCTTGATTATCATGTGGCTGTTTCTGGTGATCTAAATGCTTTAACTTTTACAGCGCCTGATGATACTGATTTTATAGAATTTTCAGGTGAGCCTGAAATTATAGATAGGAATTTAGTTAATGTATCTTTTATATCTCAAGATAGTCTGACATCTTCTTCAAATTTCGATATAGACCAAGATGAAACGAATTTATTCATTGTGCTTATAAATGAAGAGACTAATGATACAATCATGTACACTGGTCTTCGCGAATAATCCGAAATGATCTTGCATTAGCTCCATGAAAGGCTTGTCCTGACAATTCTTTACTCTTGCGAATCTCTGCTATTCTAAGAGTTCATACTTTATGCACCTGATAAAGTGCAAATATTCATCCTGTAAGTTTTCGAGATGAGCATAACAAAACCCGCAATGGACCGCTCGTGAACAGAAGAAATGAAGGTATTGATACATTCAATAAAAAAAAACAGATCTAGACTATCTAGATCTGTTTTTGTTTTATATTCAGTTTGCAGTTTAAAACAGCATATTTACTTTTTCATTAAGTCACCACTGCACGCCATCTCGATTACTTGATCTCCCGATTTTATTTTCATATCCTGTGATTCTGTAAAGACTCCGTTTACTAATGAATATGTGATGAAAACTTCAATCCCTTCAGCTTCGTCAACTAAATTGTGTGTTAATTTACAATCCATGACATTAAAAGCAACAACATCACCATTTCCATAAGTAACTTGCATTTTAGACGTATCATCCATTTTAGAGATGGTAATATTTGTGGTTGGAGCAGCAGAACCGTCACACATGATTGTTCCTGTCCAAGAACCAACATAATCATCCATTGAACATTCAGAAATAGAGGGACTTGTAATTAAGAAAGAGGCTAACATTAATAAAAGTTGTAACATAGTAATTTGATTTTTTTTAAGAATAATGACAAAGTAATGTATTAAATGGAAAAGGTCAATATCTAGATCAAATTACTGGTTGATAATAGGTCAAATAAATCATCAATTAATGTCAATGTCCTTTTTTTGTTGTCTACGCATATATTCTTCCATTCTAGCTTGCTGAGCCATTAATTGCTGAAGTCGTCGTTCTTCAGCGCGTTCCGACTTCGTTTTTTCAAATACATCACGTGGAAAAAAATATTCAGGAACGCCTTCGTTGTATTTCTTTTTTTCTCGAAATGGTTTGTCTACACCCAAAAACAAAATTGCTGTCAACAATCCCATTAAGGCACCAAACAGATGAGACTCCCAGCTAATTCCAGGTTCATCAGGAAAAATTCCAACAATCATTCCACTATATAATATGATAACAATAAGGGCTAAAATAATCGCTTCTACTTCCCTTCTAAAAAGACCACTAAAGAATATAAAGGAAACCATACCATACGCTACCCCACTTGCACCTATATGATATCCGTGATGTCCAAATAACCAAACAGCTAGACCGGTCATGAGGTGTATAATGATGATAGATGGAAGGGCTGATTTTCTATAGAAATAATACATCATTGACCCTGTTACAAATAGCGGAAAACTATTATTGAAAATATGTCCCCAGTCGCTATGAAATAAAGGAGATGTTACAATACCCCACAAGCCATATACTCTCCTTGGCACCAGTGCGTATTCTCTGACATTGATACCAAACATCTCCACCCATAGTTGAATCAACCAAAGACCACCTACCATAAGGAGCGGAACTTTGAAGGCATTGAAAAGTTCTTTGTAAATATTGGGTTTCATATGGGATAGAACGCTTTTATTCGATAAAAGATATCGAAGTTGCATTCATTAACAAAAGCTTTACAAATCAAGTTTCCATTTCAGATTAAATAAATCTTCTTTGGACCAAGCGCATAAATTCTTTCGCTTTCTTGATCTTTTTAGGATCTTCCCAGTTGTTTTCAGCAGCAACTCCTTTTCGCAATAAGTCACTAGCCTCTTCAAAAGAAGACAAGGTTTCAATTTGCTCCAACGTCGCTCGAAAAGACAAATTATCGCCATTAAAAAGTTCATTCTGCGTAAAAATACGTTCGTTTATACTGATTGCTTTAAACACATTCTTAATAGGAGAAAAACTAAGTTTCTGCGATAATTCAGTAATTGCTTCAGGTTCCCACAACGAAATTTTACTCAATTCATCTTCATCATGTTCAGCGACAAGCACTTTTTTAGATGTCTTTTTCTGAGCTGCTGTTTTTTGAACTGCTGCAACTTTTTTTGCAGGTTGAATAGCAATCTCTGGTTCAACCGTCACTTCTTCTTCTAGTTCTTCCACTATTTCTTCTACCACAACTTCTTCTTTTACAGGTGGTACGTCATATTCTTCTTCGATAACAGGTTCTGTAGGAAGTTCTTTTTCTTGAATATCACCTTTTAAGTTGATAATAGCAGATTCCACCTTTGGTTGGGTTGCAGGTATATCTTCTATTTCATGATGCGGAACAATCGCCTTGAATTCATCGGCATATTTACGGAGCAATCTAGCTTCCATTTCACTTATAGGTTCCCCAAGTGATTCGAATGAATCAAGAAGAGTTTTTATTTTTTTGAGTTGCTTTTTAGCTTTTTTATAATCCATCGACCAATTATTTATACAGTACCTAACGCAAAAACAGTACCATTTAAGTATATCTGTTTAACAAGTAACGAAATCTTAATGTGTAAAGTAAAAATATAATTAGATTTACGGTTTTAAAAAATTAGACATATGTTTTTAGAACCAACATTTCGAGGACAGCGTAGCGGATGGATTGAAGTGATATGTGGTTCTATGTTCTCAGGAAAAACAGAAGAGCTTATCCGTAGGGTTCGTCGGGCGAACTTTGCTAATCAAAAAGTAGTGATTTTCAAGCCTAAAACAGATAATCGATATTCCGTAGAAAAAGTTGTCAGTCATAATGAGAATGCGATTCAAGGAATTCCCATAGAACAAAGTTGGGAGATCATGAATCATATTGCAGATGTAAAAGTAGTGGCAATTGATGAAGCACAATTTTTTGATGGAAATCTACCGGAAGTTTGTGAAAAACTAGCGTTAAGAGGAATTCGTATTATCATTGCAGGATTAGACATGGATTTCCGAGGCGAGCCATTCGGTCCCATGCCGCATCTTTTATCAGTTGCTGAATATATAACGAAAGTACATGCTATATGCCCACATTGTGGCAACTTAGCCACCCATAGCTATCGGTTAAGCGAAGAAAGAGCAACGGTTGTGTTAGGAGAAAAAGATAAATACGAACCCAGGTGTAGGACGTGTTATGCGATGGGTAACATTTTGGACTTCACGAATAGATCTGCTATTCAAAAGAAGGA
>JAHDGD010000009.1:16447-49611 GCA_020627825.1 Saprospiraceae bacterium | reverse complement strand
TATTTTAAGAAGAATTTATTCGACATTTTAGAGTTTAATTGGAATTATATCCTCTGAGGTGCAAAGAAAATAAGAAATTTCTTTAGTGAATCTGTAAGCTTTAAACTTCGTTGTTAGTAATCCGACATGATCTTTCCTCATGCATCGTTTTAATTTAAAAGCATTCTACTTTCAACATAAAAAACGGTTAATCAAACTGCCCTCCAGATTACTTTTTATTCTAAATAGAGCATATTCTACTGGCCCCACTAGAAATTCATCTTGATCCTTGAATTTCAATTAAAATTATATGGCGTTGGTTTGTTTATAGTTCAAGTTTAAGCTGCTTGTACTTTTTTTGTTCTTGATCTTCTTCGGTCTGAGGATTTGCAACAAGTTCGATTGGTTCGTCATGATCAAGGTTGTAGAAATCGATTGGTTTCTCTTCTTCTACTTTAATTGTACCTTGTATATTCGCTTTTGTGTTTTGTCTACTAAGTTTTTCGCTTTCCTTGTAGGACTCTATATATTCATCTAGTTCCATTGCAATGTACTCAAGTTCTTCAAGGTCATCTTTGAAAAAATAAAACCAAAACGGAACATTTAAACATAAGGAAAGTGCGTACAAAACAACTTTACTAGTTGAGTGCTCTATATTCATTATAGATAGTGAAGTAAACATGATTACTGAAAACAAACCCATGAATATAAAACGCACTGCAATAATTCTCGCTTCTTTCAGGTCGATTCCATTTTCCAAATATCGCATCGTATGGAACAATTTGGAATCGAAGGTTGAGCTATCTATAACAAGTGATTTTTCTCTTTTCGAATCTTCTACATATTGCTTTACAGATTGTTTGTAATAAAAGTACGCTGCAAAAACAGATAATAAATTCACTACACCTAAACTATAAGCACCAGTAAAGAAACAAGTAAATGCCGTGGTAAGACCAACAAACAAAATCACTCGAAAAATCGTATTGTAAAAATTTTTCTGGCTTCCTGCTTTAAGCTCATTATATAGATTGTCAACACGACCTTCTATCTCAGCAAAAGCTTGATTGTTATCAGCTATTTCTTTATACTCCTGTATTCTTTGGAGATAGCTACTATACTTAGAAGACTTATTTAACAAATCCATAAAGAAGACTTTATATATTACAAAAATCAGTAATATAAATGTATAAAACAAGTTTTTACTTCACTTTCAACAGGATTTTTTTAAAAGCCTTTAAGATGCTAGGCAATCCTTCTAATATTTCTAAACTCTAGGTAGTATGCCACTCCAAGATACATTCCAATAACAACAGTGCCTAAGCCTATTTTTGCAATTCCATCCCAATTCAAAAACGATGTTCCGTAATATAATATAACTGCAGCAAAAATGTATAACACTATTTTTTTGACAGGATAATGAATTGGATAATGTTTTTGTCCAAGCAAAAAAGCTAATATGACCATAAAGGCAAAACACAATATGGAAGAATAACTTGCTCCAATAATACCCTGAGATGGTATTAAAAAAGAACTAGATATTAAAAAAATTAGTGTTCCACACGATGCAATGACAGCACCATAAATCGTTTTACCACTTAATTTATACCAAATAGAAACATTATAATATAACCCAAGTATAAAGTTTGCCATAAGTGCAAAAGGAATAACATAAAGTGCTTCCCTGTACTTACTATCAATAATATACTGAAGTACATCAATATAATATAAAACGCCTAGAAAAATTGCCATCCCACATATGGTAAAGGCTAATGCAATAGAGCCATACAAAGACTCTCTTGATTTCTCATTTACATTCTTAAAGAAAAAAGGTTCGGCAGCATAATTAAAAGCAGTGATAAACAAATTCATCACAACTGCAATTTTTATGGCCCCTGAAAACAATCCAGATAATTCAAATGAATCTTGATATTTTTCAATTAAGATTCGATCAGCAAACTGATTAGTAGCTCCAGCAATACCTACAATAATCAGAGGCCATGAAAAACGAAACATTGCTTGAATAAGCTTTTTATTCATACTAAATCTAAACGAAGAAACTTCGCGATACAGCAACAACACGACCAAGGTTGATCCTATAAGATTTGCTATAAATGTATAATCGAGAAAATAACTAGCATCGTAAAATTCGCTCCATCCTTTTATTTTGGGTAAACCCAAAAAGAAAAATAAGTTAAACGCAACAGTTATTAGACTATTGACGATCTTAATGATAGAAAACTTAAGGGCTTTTCCTTCATGTCTTAACTTTGCGAAGGGAACTGCAGCAACTGCATCCAAAAACATGATTACAAGAAAGTAAAAGATGTATCGAGCATTTTCTATTCCTACTGTGAATGTGGCCACTTGTTTATAAAAAACACTCAAAAACAATATGCATATGACAGACGTACATAAAACTAATGTAATCGCTGTATTATATACATTCTTTGTCGTGTACGTTTTATCATTCGCAAACTTAAAAAAGGCTGTTTCCATTCGAAGTGTAAACACTACGAAGACTAATGTTACATAAGCATACAGAATAGAATAAACTCCATACTGTCCCTCATTCTTTAATTGATAGGTTAAGAAAGAACCAACTAAAAGAAAGCCTACTAATTTAGGTAAGATAGCACCTAAGCCATAAATTATGGTTTCTCCTGCAAGTTTTTTGAGCTTACCCAATTCGCTTATTTCAAATGTGAACGAATGGCGCTGGCAATTTCTTGCATTTCTTCAGACGAAAGCTTTAGCTTCTCTTGCGTAAAGTCAATATCTTTCATTGTATGAATTGGTACAAGGTGAATATGAGCATGTGGTACTTCAAGTCCTATCACAGCTGATGCTATTCGTTCACAAGGAAAAGCTTTATATATTGCGTTTGCAATCCGCTTGGAGAATAGGTGTAGCCCGCTAAACAAATCATCATCAAGATCAAAGATATGATCAACCTCTTGTTTAGGTACTACAAGTGTATGCCCTTTTCGGAGTGGATTAATATCTAGAAAAGCAAAAAAGTTTTCATTCTCTGCTATCTTGAAAGAAGGAATTTCACCACTAGCTATTCTCGAAAATATACTAGCCATTAAAGACTAATATTTAGTATTTCGAATTGCATAACCCCACTTGGTACATTTATTTCTGCGATATCTCCTACCGCTTTTCCAAGTAATCCTTCACCAATGGGAGACTTTACTGAAATTTTCTTTTCCTTAAAATCTGCCTCTGAGGGGGCAACCAATTTATACGTAACTTCTTGTTTTGTTTTAACATTACGAATGGTAACATTAGAAAGTACAGTCACTTTGGAAGTATCCAGTTCACTTTCATCAATAATTCTGGCATTAGCTAAAGATTTCTCCATTTCATTGATCTTTGCCTCAAGCATGCCTTGCGCATCTTTTGCAGCATCATATTCTGCATTTTCAGAAAGGTCTCCTTTTTCTCTAGCCTCTGCAATAGCTGCAGCAACTTTAGCTCTACCGTCCGATTTAAGGACATCCAATTCATCGCTTAATTTATCATAGCTCTCTTGAGTCATGTAAAAAATGTCACTCATAATTCTGATTTTCGTTATCCTGAACTTTAAAAATACAAATTTCTAAAATGGTATTTAAAACTTATTTAATGATTCTTTTATTGCTGAATTCATCCATCAAAAACACTTATACCATTTAAATTTTAAATTGTATTACTAAGTAAAGGTCTATAAAGTTTTCTATTCATAAAAAATAAAAGTGGTTTATTGTTAAGCAATAAACCACTTTTAAACTAAAATATATGTTTAGCTAGGTACTAAAAGATATTGTATCTGATTCCAATATTGTGAGTACCTTGAAAATGCTGAGTTGTTCTATAAGCATAATCAATAGCAAATCGACTTGGTTCAGGTTTACCTTCCATTTTCTTTCTAGTAGGAAAACTTGCAGAAAATCCTGCACTAAGACCTGTATAAATATCATCTAATCCTTCAGCAACTGTTCCTAATGGCAGCTTGTAAGAAGCTCTTAATTGAACTGTATTTTTAAATGAATATTCTGCTCCTAATCCAATATTATCTCTAGAGAATGCATTGGAAGTAAAATTACCAATTAATCTCAAGTAGTCTCTTCCTCCAACAAATTTTAGATCATAAGAGACTCCTAAATTTAGCATTGTAGGTAATTCATATTTAGCTGCTCTCACATAACCCGTAAGAAAATAACTGTTTGTTTGTGGTGTTGTTAACTCAACCTCTTGGGATAAACCCTCTCCTCTATACGTCATAGCTGGTCCAACATTACGCACTGAGATTCCTAATCTCAACTGACCATCATTCCCGCCTCTATACTGAACACCAGCATCCATAGCAATTCCGAAAGCAGATACATCAATAATCGTCTCCGAAACACCTCTAAATAAAACGCCTACAAAAATTTTATCCTTGTAACTATGGCTGTATCCTACACCACCTTGAATAAAATTTGGAGAATATGTACCACCAGTTCCTCCTGGTTGATTTTCTGTTGTAATGTCAATATCCCCAAAATCCATTGCAGCTATAGAAAATCCAATTGTGCCATTCTCACCAATTTTAAATGCTAGTCCACCAGCATTCATACTAATTCCTGCACCTTGATACAATCTCATATGACCAAAATTGAATTCCGTCTTCCCATCAAAGTGAAGTCCAGCAGGATTTAATCTCATAGCTTCCACACCACTTATTGTGGCTGTATTCATTAAATTTAATCCTGCAGCTCTTGCCCATGGACTTAATAATAATTCATAAGCACCTGCCTCACCTTGTCGATCTGGATTTCCAGCCCAACTTAAAGCAGGAAGGATTAATAATACTATAATTAATATTTTATTCTTCATTTTTAATAATTCAAGAGTTTATTAAATTATAATCCACTAGGATCGAATTTACGGTTAATTCCGAACCATTTCACAGATTTTTGTGCACCTGTATCTTCGTCCAAAATATGAATAATATACACTCCACTTGCAATAGGTATACCAGCACTATTCTTTAAATCCCATACAACACTTGCTCCTTCTTGTGAGAAGTTGACACTTGCCGTTGGTCTATTCACCGGAGTACGTGTAGCATCTCTTCTAAATTGAGCAATAAACCTTCCATCCAACGAATAAATTGTAATTGTTGATCTAGATGGTACATTTGTAATTTTTACCCGAGCATCATTTTGATCTACTTCATAAGATGATGCAGCGTAATATGGATTTGGTACTACATTTACATTCGACAATGCTTCATCAATTGTAGTTTCATCTACTGGAACAGCTTCTTTTCCTCTTAATTCAAATTCATATACTGGATTATCACCAGCTGCTTCAAATTTTCCATCTTCATCTTCTTGTTCCCTTCCGAATGTATTATCAACTCTAAGTCGAACTGTCACATCGTTAGGAATTAATCCATCTCCGTATGACAATAACTCCTCTGTTGGAAGAGGAATACCAGCCCACGTGATCGTACCGAGACCTCTTAAGACTCTATTCAACGGCGCACTATTTTCAAAAAATGGTACTAAAGATTCACATCCATCATATGTGGTTCTTGTTACATAAATAGTATGTTGACCTCCAGTATATGCATCATAAATAGATAATGGTCTTCCTTCAGGAGTAGGTATTATAAGTGATGACTCCGGGTTCCAAGCCATATCACGACCTGCTGAACTAGTTCCATCAATACCACTTCCATACACAGAATTCTCACCATAGAATATATTTAATCTTTCACCTGTTTCAACATCAATAGCATATCCAGGGAAATATCCAAATCCAGTTGTTCCATCACTAGAAGGTCTTGGATTTCCATCGGAATCAGCACTTAATCCTAAAGATGTTGCATCACGAATTTCCAATTGAGTGGAAGCTCCTTCTTGACTATAACCCGCATCGTAGAAATCTCTATGTGAAGTCTCAACAACTATACACTTACTCCAGTTCTCTCTATTGGATGTAAAGACAATATCCACATTATTAAGATCTCCCATCTCCAAACTATTCGATTGTACATTTCCTGCAATCGCCTGATTATTACGCAATGCTGGTGTAACCAAAGGTCTTGTAAAATCAGCCAATTTAAGAGGTATTACATTTGTTCCCCCAGCGCTTGCAAATAATCCTTCTGGATCAAATTCTGCCTCATCTTCTGGATTTACAAAAGCATAAAATTGATTATAAACTGGAGGTAATGTATTAAACCCTCCAGCTGGAACGAAAGATAACCAGCTTGGACCATTAGGATCATCATATTCTACAGTTGCACCTACAAAAGTACCTGCTCCTGGTGTTTCACCTGGCTCATCACTCACATCTTCTTGACGATAGATCGTTAAGGAAAATCCATATTGTCTGATAATTTGTTCATTAATATCTTCTAGATTTCCTCTACTTGTAAATACGTCATTATTTTCTAAATCAGTCAATACCCATCTTGAATTATCTGTAGCAAGCATTTTACCACTATCATCATCAAATTCTCCAATAATTTCTAATCTGAATTTACCATCTTTTACATCTACTGGGTTTACAATTTTAACTTCCAGTGGACCTGCATTATCTTTGTATTCAACATCAGACACTTCATTATTAGCTATGATACGCTCATGCATGCCATCCTCTAGTAATAAAAATTTACCTTGATTTCCTACTCCTGATATTCGAGTAACTTTTGGTCCGTCGCCATATGCCGTATTTAATTGATCATAGACTATAGGTCTAGGAACGACTGTAACTACTCCAAATGATTGTCTACCACTGATGAAAGGACGTTGTTGTCCTAATCCTGTCTGAGGATCAAAAGGTGCATATTCATTATAACCATAAGCTATTACAAAATAATAATACTCTTTATGATTGATTAACCTTGTATCACCTTGATTGAAGGCATCTTGAGTGATGCTGAATGAATGCTGAATCCCTGCGTCGCCTCCTACCACTTCTCTTTCAGGTGTATAAACCAATTCATTATTACCTGGAAGCGGATTAACCTGTGAAGTCCAGTTGTATAATGTTGTAATATTATTTGTTAAATCAACTTGTCTTACAATACGTGCACGCTCAATATCATCTAATGCAGAAGAAGCGTTCGGGTCAAATAATTGATACACGATGTATCCCTCAAAATTATATGACTTTTCTTCATCTGGTAATGATTTTGCAATAGAGTCTGTTGCAAAAATGTCAACTTCAGAATACTGTTCGAAAGCGTTGTTTGAAAGTAATGTATCATTGGATAATAAGATGATGATTTCTCTGTCCAACTCAACAACATCAACATCTGGTCCTTTAGGTCCATCCAGCGTTTGGAAACAGTTGTCAAATAATGCTTGTGCTAAATCATCTGCCTTGTTCAATGCACCTAGTTCAGGACACGGGTAAACTTGGTTAGGAACCCAAGCTACTCCAATGATCAATTCATTTACAGCTCCTTGCTTTAAGATAAATGGTCCTGATGCTTGAATGGTTCTTCTATCACCAAAACCTAAGTTTGCACTACACATAGACCATTCATTATCATTACTTGGTGCACCAGGTAGAACGTAACGAATGGTATCAGTTGATCCAATGTTATATCCTGAACCTCCTCTTGTAATAGCTAACCCATCTCTCCATTGACCATCTAATAATCTATAATGTTCAAGAGCTGTTTGTGCATCAAATGTCCCAGGAGGGTGCTCTCCAGCTCCCTGTCTGTTCGTATAAACAAAAGACGACATACCCAATTCAACAAAAGTATCTGCTTCTGCGAAAGGATCTGTTAAATCCATTAAATTTCCATCAGCATCAAATTTCTGAGGTTTAAGTGGCCCTCTAAAGTAATCAATTCCAAGGATTGGAACAGTTGTTCCATACGTTGCAGCACCTGTTGAACAATTTACTCCATTATCACCATCTACTTCATTCTGATTATATAAAATCGCAAGTGATCTAGTTGTATCACAACCTATATAATCATCTTCACTACATCCTAAGTCACCATCTACCCACATTGCAAAATAACAATCTTCAATTACTGTTTGCGCTCTGTTAATCAGTTTGTATCGTTGGAAAGTCATGTCATTCAACTCATCATTTGACTCATATGCAAATGCTTGGACTTGCACTTCCATTTGAATAGCCTCACCATTTGTTCCTAAGTGAGGTCCACCTTGATCGTTATAAATCCAAAAAAACATCTGATCAGGATATTGAGGTCCAAAATCTTGACATCCTCTTACTTCGATTACTGGGTAATCTCCATTTTCAGGATCATAAATATCAATCTGTGAATCTGGATGGTCATAGAAAGCACCTAATCCTTGACCTGCATCAGGTAGCTGAAATCCATATTTTATAGGGAAATCTACATTCCCTAGTCCAGGATAAAATCGTACATTATCAGGAATAGAATCTTTCGGATAGTCTTGACCTGCTAACTTAAATTTATTGTAATTAATTCGGTGTAAATCAATTTCGTCTCCTGTTACTTCGAAGAATCGATCCCATCGTGAACACACAACGTCATCCGTTGTACCTGTATCATCATCAAGTGGACCTGGATACCAGTCACCACCTGGACGATATGTTGTTGCAGCTATCTTCAAAATATCTTCACCTCCTTCAATTGGCTCATATCCACCAATCCATACCGAACCAGCGAAAAGCGATGAAACATCTTGAATTTCCGGAGGTGTATTCGGTACGATGTATTGTCCTTCTTGTAAATTCCACCACACATCACCAGAAGATAGAAGGGTTGCTCTTACGTTATTAATATTTTGTAATGCTCTCTCCGTTCCTTCTACACAATCTTCTCTCGTGTTGATGGTTGTATTTTTCTTTTTCGATTTCGCACCTCGATCAACATAGCTATAAGCCGAAGTATATGCAAAAAAGGCTAAGAATATGATTATAATTTTTTTCATTATAATTTATATTTTATCTAATTCTATTCAATTAAAAATTAACAATTCCTCCTACTCTTATTCTTCTTGGAAGAGAATAAAAACCTGGATTTAATAAAGCCCACTCATAAGCTGCTAAGAAACTCTGAACATCTTTACCTGATGTTTCTACAGCATTAATAGCATCTTGACCAAATTGAGTAGCTAGATAACCATCATTATCTGGTGATCCTGTAACTCTGTAAACACTAACTACATTTCTAGTATTCAATAAGTTACTAACTCTTAAATACACGTTGAAGTTAAGTCCTCTATCACTGTTTTCGTTTAGTTTAATATTGAAGTTTCTATCCAAACGCATATCTATGTTATAATTCCAAGGTAATCTAGCTCCATTGATGTCTCCAGTAAATCCTGAAGAGTTGAAAGGAGTGTTGATGGTACTTGCTCTAGTGTATGGTCTTCCAGAGATCGCAGATACTTGAAAATTTAATCCAGTATTTGCAAGGATGTTCATACCTGAGATTCGTGGTCCGTTATAAGCTTTACCTGAAGCATATCGGTAATCAATATTTGCCACTATTCGGTGTCTTTCATCAAATGAAAGAGGAACAAGAACTCTTACTTCACCATTTCGAGATGATAAGCCTGAATTTGAATTAGATCCTGTACCTTCTGCATATTGTAACGTATAACTACCATTTATTGAAATGTTTCCAGTTCTTCTTAAATCATATGTTGCAGTAAAACCTTTTACTGTACCAAAATCAATATTATCAAATGTCAAGTAATCCGTAACAACAGGAACATTTAAGATAAATCTAGTTTGTATTAAATTTCTATTCTCTCTATAGTAAGCATTCAATTTAAGAGATGAAGAATTTGTCAATTTTTGTTGGAATCCAACCTCATAATCAATTGTTGTCTCAGGTCTCAAGTTTGGATTATTTGCAGGAGCCCCATTAGGATTTAATCGAGCGATATCTTCAAAGAAGAAATAATCCAATGCTGTAAATGCTGTATTTGAAGAAGGTCTTTGAATTAATTGATCATAGTGAGCAAAGAATCCTGCTTCCTCAGAAATAGGGAATGATAAAGAGATTCTCGGTGTAACATTAAACGCTGGATCATAATCAACAAAGCTCTGATCAGGGTTAAATGTTCTACTTTGAATATTATTTTCTTCCTCTGAAAAACGGAACGAAGGAGTAACTGGCTCACTTCCAAAAATCAGCTGAGCGTCAGTTGCTGTTCCATCTGGCAAGAACCAATCATCGCCTAATCTATAGGCCTTTACTGCATCGTTTTCTTTATCTGTTCCCGTTAAATAAACTTTTGCATTGGGATCAACTGATGTAGGGAAACTTACGTCTCTTCTGTCAGCAAATTCTTCTGCTGTTTCAATTGCATATAAAGAATATGGATCTTCAACAACACGTGTATTTGCATCAAAGTAATCTGCTCTAATTCCTACTCTTAAAATAATATCTTCATACGAGAATTTATCTTGAATATAACCTGCAATGTATACTGGTGTAAGTGGAGCAACTTCAAATGTTCTTCTTCCATTTTCATCAACTGCAGTAAAGAAATCATTGAATGAACCACCATTGGACACTTCTCCTTTGTAATTGTACCCATAGTAATCTAATCCCAATTGTCTCCAGTTAATTAATTCGCTCGCACTAAACATATCAAGAGATAGACCATTTGCAATAACATCAGTTCCATCTATATTCACAAAGTCATTTAGGCTTAAACCAAGTTGTTCTCTTATTGATTGATAGAATAATTTATCTTCATCAATTTCGATCAATCTACCATATTCTTGAAATTCAAAATTGTCAAAAGGTGGTTGACCATTGAATATAGTACCTGTAACTGTATTTGTGTCAACTCCAGCAATAAAATGTGAATTAGCTGCATCTCTTGCCATTGTCCATAATTCTCTAGGACTTATTTCCCATCTTCTATTAGATCTTAGCTCATATGTACCACCAAATTGAATATTGTGTCTATTGTCTATAGATCCACTTGGTAAGATGTCAAGTTGTGCATCAAAATTTACTGTATACCTTGTATTGTCAAATTTTCTGTAATTGTTATACACCCTTCCCACATTGTCGAAAAATCGATTTCCCCACACATCCACTGCAGTTCCAACAAGTTGACCATTGATCTCTTGGTATTGAGATAATACTGGATTAGGACTTGCGTCTCCATTCTCATTTATTGTTGGCGAAAAAGCCGAAAAGTTTTGTGAAAATGAATTGTGATCAACAAAACCAAATGGTGTTTCTATCATTCCTGGTCCATTCCATTCTTCACCATTTACGAATCCTGCAACTGGATTCGAAGTAACTTCTTGAGTACCATATAATCCATAATCGAAGAAATTATCTTCATGAATTACATCTTCTCTATAACGGAATACATTTTCTACTCCAAATTGCAAGATATAAGATGCATTACGAATCAATGTAGGAGATTTACCTTCTACTTTTTCTTCAGGTAAACCTTGTTTTCCAATTTTATGTCTCCATCTCGCATTTAATCTATAGTTATTCCCATACTCATAGGGATTTCGCGTCCAATTTAGTAACCCGAATCCTCCACCTGGAGTAAATCGATTACGATCAATTCCATAAATACCAGAAACTGATACATCAATATTCTCACTAAATCTTACATCAATTTTACCTGTTATGTCAAGATCATATCGATCTTCATTAGGTCGAGTTTTAAGAGGAGATGGAAGGTCTTGTTCATTTAATAACTCTGCTCTAGGAAAAGAAACCCCATCGATTTCGAAATTTGGTGTTTCTTCCAAATCTCTAATGATTTCTTCAGGCATTCTGTATACACCAACCGCAGAAGGTCTATCATCTAATTGACTAACATATTGTGCATTCAAACGGAATCCAATAATTGATTTTCCGTTTTTCTTATATATAGGACCACTGATATTCCCGTTTAAGAAATTAAACCCATAAGGGTCCAGAAATTGAGATGTTTCCGCTTCAAATCCACCTGAGAACTTCTCGCTTGGACCTTTTGATGTAAGGGAGATAACCCCACCCGTAACATCACCATATCGCGCTGCTAAACCACCTGTTATGACCTGTAATTGTTCAATTTCTGCCGCTGGCAATAGTCCAACATCTGTCACACGAATACCATCAACATAATAGTTCGTAGCATTGGCACGCATACCCCGAACCGAAATATTCCCATCTGCATCTGAAGAAAGTCCAGCTGAAGTTGCAGCTAGCCCTTGGACAGATTTCAAAGGTGAATTGGCAATAGCTTCAGCTGTTACTGTTTTCACAGATGAAGTCTGGTCAAAGCTGATAAGCGGAACTTCATACGCTTTGATGACAATGTCATCTAAAACGGTTCCCTCAGCAACCATGTCGATGTTTACTTTAGTTGTACTGTTTTCAGAAACAACAACTCCAGTGATACGCTGAGTCGATAAACCGAGAGATTTTACCTCAATGTCATAAGTACCTGGATCGATATTCGTAAAAATGTAATTTCCATCAAAGTCAGTAGGCACTGCCTTTACTTGAACATCGTTTTTAAATAAAAACACGTTCGCTCCTATTACTCCACCATCCTCATCCGCAACTTGTCCTTGAAGAACAGTTTGAGCGATTGCAGAGGCAGAGAAAATACACAGAAGAAAAAATAAAAGTGTAAGTTTCTTAGTCATAAAAACTATTTAATGTAATAAGCAAATGTCTATGAGGCTGACTAATAGTTAGAGTCTAATTCGTGAGAATTATTAATGAAATATCATCGTACGTTGCCCAATAGAATGCAATTCTAAATAAATCCTATCAATTCTAGAAACCAGTATAGGCATCTAGTCTTTAACTCGACAAATATACTAATGGTTAGTGAATATCCTAATTATTTGTTAAACTTCGCTATTTGAGACAATAAAATATCTGCAATTAAATACTTCGATTCATGTGTCCATCCTGCTACATGAGGGCTAAGAACAACTTGATTTAAATTATACAATTCATCATACATAGTTGATTCTGATTCAGTAAAAGTATGTGGCTTTTCATTCTCGAAAACATCTAAACATGCCCCTTTGATTTTTCCTTCTTTTAGCCCTTTGAGAACCGCTTTTGTATCGACACATTTTCCTCTTGCAGTATTTATTAAGATGAATCCATTTTTACATTTTTCAATATAACCTTTGTCGATTAAATGATATGTTTTGTCGTCTAGAGGTACATGAAGGCTAATCACATCCGCTTGTTTTTGAATGTCTTCAGGTGCATCACATTCCTCAACCCAATCCATATCTTCAGCATAATGTACTTTGTATTTATCATAAGCCAGAACGCGTACACCTAGTCCCTGTAATTTTTGGGCGAAAGCCCTACCATTATTTCCAAATCCAATTATCCCTATCTTCTTATTAATTAACTCAAACCCTCTTCGAGCTTCTCGATCCCATGCTTTATTCCGCACATCACGATCAGCCCAGCATAACTGATTGGCCAAAGACAACAACATGCCAAGGGCATGTTCCGCTACAGCATTTTTATTCCCACCTGGAGCACTAAATATGCGTATGTCCCTAGCTTTTGCTGCTGGAAGATCAATGATATCCAGTCCACTTCCCAGTCTCCCTATAAATTCTAATCTGTGTTTTCCATCATCTCCTTTGGGCGAAAGCCCCATCAATTCATCTGTCATAATCACCTTACTATTGATAATAATTCCATCAATTTCAGGAATATACTGCGAAACATCAGCATATGGAAGTGAGGGTTTATTGATGATAGCATAGCCTATTTTTCGCAATCCATCAATAAGATGCGGATGAACATCATCGGTTATGAGAACAATTTTCGACATATTTTATTTTATAATATTAATACAAGTATAATATATTATGCTTTGACATTTTGAAAAATAGTATATCAGATTATATTTGCGGCAAAATAAAATCAGCTTTCCATGCCAAAGGATAATTCCATCAAATCCGTTCTGATAATAGGGAGCGGTCCTATCATTATAGGCCAAGCTTGTGAGTTTGATTATTCCGGTTCTCAAGCCTCTAGATCCCTTCGAGAAGAAGGTATTGAAGTAACACTCATTAATTCCAATCCAGCAACCATAATGACCGATGAGGTAACAGCAGATAATATTTATTTGCTTCCTCTGACAGTCGAAAGCCTGGAACACATTCTCCAAAATGAGAAAATCGATGCTGTTCTACCTACAATGGGTGGTCAAACAGCTCTTAATTTAGCGATCGATGCTGGGAAAAGAGGATTGTGGGAAAAATACGATACGAAATTAATCGGTGTTGATCTAGATGCAATTGAGTTGACAGAAAATCGTGAAGAATTCAAGCAACATGTTCTAAAACTAGGAATGCAAGTTGCTCCTTCTTTTATTGCAAATAGTTTTCTAGAAGGAATGGAAGCGGCGCAGAAAATAGGATTCCCTTTGGTTATTCGTCCATCCTACACACTGGGTGGTACTGGAGGTGGTTTCGTAATGACTTCTGAGGAATTTCCTACCGCTTTAAGAAGAGGTCTTGACGCTTCTCCTACACACGAAGTGTTGATTGAAAAGGCAATTTTCGGTTGGAAAGAGTTCGAGCTAGAGTTATTAAGAGATGCGAATGATAACGTCGTAATCATATGTACAGTAGAGAATTTTGACCCTATGGGGATTCATACTGGTGACTCTATTACGGTTGCACCTGCAATGACTCTTAGCGACACCGCATTCCAGCAAATGCGAGATGATGCCATCTTAATGATGCGGTCTCTTGGTAATTTCGCTGGAGGTTGTAATGTTCAATTTGCGATAAACCCTGAGAATGAAGACATCATTCCTATTGAAATCAACCCTAGGGTTTCAAGATCTTCCGCTCTAGCTAGTAAAGCTACAGGTTATCCAATAGCAAAAATTGCAGCGAAATTAGCTATTGGCTATACACTTGATGAACTAAAAAATCAAATTACTAAAACAACCTCAGCATACTTCGAACCAGCACTTGACTATGTGATTGTTAAAATGCCAAGATGGAATTTCGATAAATTCCATGGTTCTGATAATACCCTAGGACTGCAGATGAAGTCTGTGGGAGAAGTTATGGCCATCGGTCGAAATTTCCTTGAAGCGCTTCAAAAAGCATGTCAATCTTTAGAAAATAATAGAACGGGACTCGGTGCTGATAAAAAAGAGTGGATTCGAACACAAGATATTCTTGAGCGACTTGAAAAAGTTGGTGATGATCGTGTTTTCCGTATCAAAGATGCATTGCGTCTAGGAGTTCCTACTAAAACAGTTCATAAATTAACCAAAATTGATCCTTGGTTTTTACGTCAAATTAAGCGACTAGTTACTTATGAGGACCAGCTTACGAAATACAATGTTCCTGAAGATATTCCTACTGAGTTTTTCAGAGAACTAAAAGAAGTAGGTTATTCTGATGCTCAGATTGCCTGGGTGATGCGAATAGAAGAAGATCAAGTTCGTAAAGCACGTTATGAAAGAGGAATACGTAGAACATATAAAATGGTGGATACTTGTGCAGCTGAGTTTGAAGCAAAGACACCATATTTCTATTCTACATTCGACAAAGAAAACGAGTCTATTCCATCAGATAGAAAGAAAATTATTGTTTTGGGTTCAGGCCCAAATAGGATAGGACAGGGAATAGAATTTGATTATTGTTGTGTACATGGTTTACTTGCTATTAAAGAAGCAGGGTATGAAGCTATTATGATCAATTGTAATCCTGAAACGGTATCAACAGATTTTGATGTTGCCGATAAATTATATTTCGAACCTGTTTTTTGGGAGCATATCAAGGAAATTATTGATCTCGAAAAACCAGAAGGTGTCATTGTTCAACTAGGAGGCCAAACAGCCTTGAAGCTAGCAGAGAAATTTCATAAAGAAGGTATAAAAATTATAGGGTCATCTTATCAAAGCTTGGATTTAGCAGAAGATAGAGGACGATTCTCTGATTTACTTAAAGACCTAGATATCCCATATCCAAAATACGGGGTAGCAGATGATGTAGATGAAGCATTGGCCATTGCTAATAAAGTAACATACCCGGTTTTAGTCCGACCTTCATATGTACTGGGAGGACAAGGTATGCGAATTGTAATAAATGATGAAGAGCTAGAGAAGCAAACGTTATCTATCTACAAGCACATGCCTGATAATAAAGTATTAATTGATCAATTCCTTGATCGTGCGAAGGAAGCTGAGATTGACGCTATATTTGATGGAGAAGAATTGATGATCATGGGTATTATGGAACATATAGAGCCTGCAGGAATTCATTCTGGAGATAGTTCTGCTATGTTACCTACTTATTCATTGAGCGAGGAGGCTGTTGAAACAATGAAAGCTTATACGCTGAAATTAGCAAAAGCTCTTAAGATTCAAGGTCTGATTAATATTCAGTTTGCAATAAAAGATGATAAGGTGTATGTAATTGAAGCGAACCCAAGAGCTTCGAGAACAACTCCATTTATTGCGAAAGCATATAAAACTCCTTTCTTGAATATAGCAACACATGTCATGCTAGGGTCTAAGAAATTAAAAGAGTTTAATGTGAATCCTCAGATGGATGGTTATGCAATTAAAGTCCCTGTTTTCTCTTTCAATAAATTTCCAAATGTTGACAAACAACTAGGACCAGAAATGAAATCGACCGGAGAAATGATTCGATTTATTGATGACTTGAATGATCCATATTTCAGACAACTAGATAAAGAGCGATCTATGTATCTTACTCGATAAGCACTTAAAAATAAAGTGTATTATTATATTAGAGGAAAAAGTAGTTTATGAAGGTATTGATCTATTCCCGTGTTTTAAAAGAAGAAGATCAACCTTATGTATTGGAACTCCTTCAAGAACTTGATAAACTTGGTATCTCGATAAGTTTTTACGATACCTATCATCAAGAGGTAAGTACAATATTTCCTAAGTACAAAGACTATCCTACTGTTGGTTTTGGGTCAAGCCCAAAAAAAGGGGATTTCGATTTTGTCTTTAGTTTAGGGGGTGATGGAACAATCTTGCATGCAATCACTTTAGTGAAAGGTTCTGAAATACCAATCTGTGGAATTAATCTTGGGCGTCTAGGTTTTATGGCTACAATCGAGAAAACTAGGATAAAAGAAGCGATCCAAAAACTTATTCAAAAGGAATATAGAACAGAGGCTCGAACGATGTTGAGTTTAAAAAGTTCGTCAGATCTATTTCCACAAAAGTCATTTGCTTTAAATGATTTCACCTTGCATAAACGGGATACTTCTTCCATGATGATTGTACATACTTATGTAAATGATGAATTCATTAATAGTTATTGGGCAGATGGCTTGGTTGTTAGCACTCCTTCAGGATCGACAGGATATTCATTAAGTTGTGGTGGCCCTATTGTTTTTCCTGAATCATCAAACTTTGTAATTACACCTGTTGCTCCACATAATCTAAATGTGCGTCCACTCGTCATATCTGATGATAATAAAATTTCCTTTAAGATCGAAGGCCGAAGTAAAAACTATATGTGTACACTAGATTCTCGAAGTGAAATCATTACAGCAGAAGAAGAGCTTATTGTAACCAAATGTGACTTTGTAGCCAATATTGTATTACTTGATGACATTAGTTTCATTCAGACTATTCGTAAAAAACTGAACTGGGGACTAGATTCAAGAAATTGAACAATGGTAAGAAAAATATAATTTATGAGTGAGAAAGAACCAGCATATGTCCAATCAGAATTTGATAATGGACTTCAACGTATAACATTTTATCATCCCTCACACAATTCCCTGCCTGGAGATATATTAGCTCAACTCAGAGACGCCATTCTGAAGGCTGGCGCAACTGATGAGGTGAAACTTATTTTACTAAAAAGTGGAGGAGCTCGAACGTTTTGCGCAGGAGCTAGTTTCGATGAATTAATTTCTATTGACAATGAGGATACAGGAAAGAATTTTTTTATGGGTTTTGCCAATGTCATCAATGCCATAAGAACGTGTGGAAAAGTTGTTATTGGCAGAGTGCAAGGAAAAGCAGTAGGTGGAGGTGTAGGAATCGCTAGTGCTGTAGATTATTGTTTGGCAACAAAGTATGCTTCATTTAGACTAAGTGAACTGGCTGTAGGAATAGGCCCTTTTGTAATTGGTCCTGCAGTTACTAGAAAAGTTGGTGTTTCACAATTTGCTCACTTATCGATCACTCCGAATCAATGGCAATCGGCTGAGTGGGGCGCACAGCATAATTTATATCATCGAGTTTTTGAAAGTACTGAAGCGATGGATGATTACATAGACATTTTTACAAGAGAGTTATTAACGATGAATCCTCAAGCTTTGAATCAACTTAAGACTGTATTTTGGGAAGGAACAGATCACTGGGGTACGTTACTTGAAAAAAGAGCTGAACAGAGCGGAAAGTTGGTTCTATCTGAATTTTCTAAAAAAGCTATAGGTGCGTTTTTGAAGAAATAAGCCAGGTAATTACTCCACTTCAAAATGTTTGTTATTTAACGTGAATAATGGATAAGGAATAAAATCAGTTGACAGAGATACATCTATATACGAGGCTGATTTTGTTTGCCTTAGCAGCGCTAAGGTAAATGAAATCGAACGAAGTAGATGGAGGTAGAAATGTCAATATTTCATAAAACCTTTTAAAAGGTCATCTTTTTCCTATAAATTCCTCGAATTAGCTATGGCTAGTCCTTCGGAATTTCTAGTCAAACCTAACCATTTAAAAGGTTTCTGATAAAATTCCTTATCCATTATTCACGTTATTTAGCAAAATAATTCATTACTATAATATAAAGCTTCCAAAAAATAAGCCTCATTGTTATCAATTCGATCGTTTGAAAAGTACTCTATTTTTATATTTCAACAATCAATAAAATTGGTAAATGACTAAAAGATCAACGTACAATAGGCTCCTTTCTTTAGTGCCAATTTTGGGGGTGTTCTTATTTACTATGCTTTTTATTTATGCCTCTACATTATATCCTGGAGGATCACAGCATGATCCAGAATCAATAGGATTTGACTGGTTGCATAATTATTGGTGTAACTTATATATGGAGTATAGCATCAATGGCGAGTTAAATATCGCAAGACCACTTGCCATTATAGCTTCATCAATCTTATGTTGTAGTATGGCTGTATTCTTTTACCTATTTGGAGAACACTTTTCTAAAACGAACAATACAAAAAAGTTATTAACAACAAGCGGCATCGTATCGATGATTTTTGCCTCGTTGATGTTTACTTCATTTCATGATCTAATGACTATTTTGTCTAGCATTTTTGGAATAGTATGCGTTATACTAATCATCTTGGAGATGTATCGAAGTAGACATACGTTTTATAAATGGATGGGCTTTCTATGCATTGTATTACTATGTATTAACAATGTCATTTACTATATCAGCATTGGAATAAAAGCTTTGCCATTACTCCAAAAAGTAACGTTGTTTATTGTTTTATTTTGGGTAGTTGGATTAAGTATGCTACTCTGGAAAGAAAAAGAAAATGGTATGAAACATATGAAGGAATAAACTAAAAGAGGTTGCTAAAATTAGCAACCTCTGTATTTATCATTTAATAGGTAACCTCTTTTATTTTGATGTTGATTCTTTTCTTGCAACGATCTCGTTAACTCTGCATGATTGTTTTACATTGGTAATGTAAAATTTCATGGAATAATCCATTTTTTCACCATCTGATTTTGTTGCTGGCTCCCATGCTGGCATATTGCATAGAACCTGAGCTATTTTAGCGTCGAGTTCTAAATTTCCAGTACTCTCTTGTACTTCTACATGATCAGAATCACCATTTGATGCAATATCAAATTGTACAACGGAAAACTGTATGGTTTCCTTTTCTTTGTCTGACAATTTTTCAATCAAGTTATTGTAAATATAATTTTGAAATTGTTCATTTCCTCCTACGAATATGGGGGTCTTTTCAGGTATGATTTTAATTTGCAAATCCATCTTTTGTGGATCATTTTGTGCCAGATTATTCTTTGGCATATAGTGTACAACTAAATCTATAGTTGAACCTGGTTTTGCATTCAGGAGTAATTCTTTTTGCTGAGCTGTCAGGTCTTCATTGGACCCTGTAGCTTTCATCATGTCATTTTGAAAGGTATAAGTCAACTCCGTAGAGATATACGTATCCACCCATTCTTTGTTATACCTTGGATGCAAGTCGGGAAGGGTATTCATATCATGAAGATCTTTTTCCGAAACTTCGAATTCTTCTTTAGCGAATAGGTCAAACACAAGAACTTGCCCGTGAGAAAGGGAGTAAAACATGGTAATTAGCGCAGCAGTAAGTATTGTTTTCATATGTTAAATTTAAAAAGAAAAAACGACTCTAAATTTATAAACACACTTTTAAAGATTATTTAACCATTTCAAAATGTCTTCCATGGCTTTGGGGTTGAACGTTTCTTCGTTGGTAAAATACTCATCTCCTTCACCGGTTTCGGATGTTTGAAACAAATGATTTAAGTTTTTATACGTGATGCATTTAAGTAGTTTTTGATGTCCACTTGACTTATAGGCATTCTTTATTCCATCGATATTTTCCTTATAAGTGACTTGAATATCTTTCTTTCCATTTAGAGCCAATGTAGGCACCTTTACTTTTGTTAAATAATCTTCTGGATTAAATGCTAAAAAGTACCGCATATAAGCATTCATCATACCTGGTGC
The DNA here is from genome assembly GCA_020627825.1 of Saprospiraceae bacterium. Taxonomy (GTDB): domain Bacteria; phylum Bacteroidota; class Bacteroidia; order Chitinophagales; family Saprospiraceae; genus JAHDFB01. The sequence goes on along the minus strand of JAHDGD010000009.1, from coordinate 28,971 downwards.
TGTTTGAAAGTACAGCTGTTGTTCGCTTGGTGCTACAATCATTTGATCTTTTTCCGATAAGCTATAGTAAAATGAAGAAGTTAATTGTCTGAGGTCATCAACAATTTTATCATTGGGAACATCTTGAATCAACAAGTCGATCATCGCTTCATTAAATGATTCGGCTTCTCTGACTCCTTCCATTGAAAATCCTTGCATTCTAGCATATTGGCGATTCAGCTGATACAACATTAAGTCTTTTACTGGCTGTCCAGGACCAGCTAACAAAACAATAAAATCAACCTTTTCATTTTGAGAAGCAACAATAGGAGCAATCATACCACCTTCACTATGCCCCATTATTCCCATTTTTGATTCAATGATGTCATCGCGTTTTGAAAGATATTCTATTGCCCCATCCGTATCCATTGCCAAATCCATCGTTGTGACTTTAGCAAAATAGCCTTTGGATTTACCGATGCCTCTATCATCATAACGCAAAACTGCATATCCACTTCTAGTAAAAAAGTCGGCAAGAATCAGAAATGGTCGATGATTATAAAATTCAGAATTCCTATTTTGGGGCCCCGACCCCGACACTAAAACAATAGCTGGAAATGGGCCAGTTCCTTGTGGTTTAGTCAACGTTCCTGCGATTAAAAACCCTTCTTCACCAGATGAAGGAAAAGTTACTTCCTCGCTAACATAGTTGATGTCTTGAAGAGGTTCCTGGGATCTTTTAATTTCAATGAGATCTTCATTTCTTACAAAATCCATATGAAATTCACGACCAGCTTGTTTCCATTTCCCGGATATTGTATCATTTTTCAGCTCCCCGATGAAAGTAGCCGAAAACTTTCGAAAATAGAAATCTATTTTATCCGAATCTATTTCGAAATTTGTTGCCTTTTCATCTAGAACCCCCTGTGTAGGAATGGTCAATAAAAGTTGGTCTGTGATCTTAATATATACATCCATTCCGAGAACGGAAGATTTCCATTGACCATTAAAATCAGATTGGCTGAACGCCAAAAGACTAGAGCATACGAATACACATACGGCGAAATATTTTGCCATACTATCTATTCAATTTCTCTTTATGTGCTTCTTTTGTTTCGAGTTCCTTCATATTATCTTTAATCTCAGACTCGATATTTGCTTTCGCATTGTTGAATTCTCTAATTCCTTTACCAAGACCTCTCATTAATTCAGGGATCTTTCTACCGCCGAATAATAAAAGAACGACTACTAAGATAATTGCAATTTCAGGACCTCCTAGATTAAATAAACCGTAAAACGCACTCATAATTATATTTTTTGCATCACAAAGGTGATGATATTTTTTGGTATAACACTGATAAGACCCTTTTTGTCTCCAAAAAGTTTAATAATTATCTGATAATTATTTACTTATCTTATTTTTTTAAGCCTATTTCTCGCAATCTTTCATCAAGATATTCACCTGCAGTGATCGGGTCATATTGTAGCGGTCGCTCTTCCGTTATACAAAAATCCAGGCAATCGAGCTTCATATTGCTTTTAGGATGTAAAAAGAACGGAATACTTAATCTTGGCTTATGCCACTCAGATCGAGGAGGATTCACTACTCGGTGAGTTGTTGATTTCAGATAATTATTTGTAAGACGTTGAAGCATATCACCAACATTGATAACGATCTCATCTTCTCCAGGAACAATGTCAAGCCACTCATTCTCCGTATTCAACAATTGAAGACCACCAGCAGAAGCGCCCACAAGAAGTGTAATCAAATTTATGTCTTCATGCTGCTCCGCACGAATTGCTGATTTCGGTTCATGCGTAATAGGAGGATAATGAATTGTTCTTAAAATAGAATGGCCGTTTTCAATTTTATCATCAAAATAATTTTCATCCAATTCAAGATGCAATGCAATTGCCTTCAAAAGTGCCCCTCCTGATTTCTCAAAAGCTTTATAGAGTTCAAAACCGAAATCTGTAAATTCTTTTACTTCGGTTACAACTGGATTTTCAGGATATTCTTCTCTATCCGTATTATCTGCAACTTGCCCAATTTGGTAAAATTCCTTTAAGTCAGCAACTTCTGATTGTTTTGCTTTTTCTGTCCCGAAAGCCGTGTAACCACGCTGTCCAGCGAGGCCAGGAATTTCATAAGCTTTCTTTATGTCAACGGATTTTGAAAAGAATTCTTTCGAAGCAGAATAAAATCCATCAACAAGATCTTGAGGAACACCATGATTTCGAACACCAACAAATCCTACTTCGTGAAAAGCCTTGCCTAGTTCTTCAACAAATGCAGCTCTTTGTTCTTCATTCCCATTTATAAATTGATTTAAATCAACAACAGGTATAGCTCTTTCTGACATATTATTTAGTTTCTTTTAGGTTTAAATTTAGACATTTCCAGAATTTGTTGTGCTGAAAATCTATTCAAAGATAATATTTCTTGAGGTTCAAATTCATTCTTCGCCATAAATGCCTGTATAATTTTCCACCCCAAATAATTTGCAGTTCTACCTGGTGCTTCAGGAGGCATCCCAGTAGAATGTGGACTAGGATTTACCAATTTTGAAATTTTATTGATATCAGTAGAATAAAACAATTGCTCTTTGAAAAAGTAAGCCCACATCTCTTGTTCATTTCTTTGACACCATTCATATTGCTCAGGAGTATACCCCATTATAAGAGCATCTTCTTCATACGGAAGTAATTTGTCTATGATGTATAATTTCTTTCCATGATACAACATTTGTTCAAGAAGTGTTTCGCCTGATGGACCTGCACCCAACCAATCTTCTGCTAGTGTTTCTATAGTATTTCTTGTAATGTTGTCTTTATTATATCGACGAACAAGATATTGACTAAAAAATGTATTATTGGGCACGTACTTCCTATAGGGATATTCTTCTCCTAAAAACATGTCAAGACCAAGTGCAATTCCATCTTTTCCTTGATTATCGAAAATAAACCGTTGATAGGTAAATTCCGATATGAATGTAAAAATATCTGGTGTTTGTTTCCGTGGAAAATAATAGCTTGCAAATTGAAAAGCTTGAGCTAGTTCATCTTCTGTTTCTCGAAAATCACCGTAAACCGAATCTACCTCATGCAGAATACGATTGATCCGTTCATCTCGCACGAATCCTTTAATAAAGTTGTCTTTATCATCGACTGGCATACGAGAAATAGGAATTCCTAAGATTCTTTCAAAGTACAGACTGTAAAATGTACTATCTTCTTTATACAGTTGGCTTAAAATATCCGTCTTATTTGTATCAAGACTTGCAATTGCTTTCTCCGTTCTATACAATTCGAATTCAACTGGAATGTCATGAACATCCGGAATATGTTCTTCATTGTCTCCACAAGAACTTAAGATGAATGAACTTACAACTAAAATGAAGATGAAATAAATTTTTGCTCTCATACTTTATAAACTGTTAAAAAGAGAAACAAATTTTATTCCATTTTTGAAAATATGGAATAATAGGCTAAAATTGAACATAATTTAGGTTGCTAAAAAATGATTTTATACCTTTAATCTAGAACAAGACAAGCCTTATGCGAACGTTACTTTACACCTTTATCTTTATCTTTTTGGGATTATCTGCTCAAGGGCAAATAAGAAATTTAAGATTGGGCATTTCAGGAGAACCTGCAAGCATCAGTTCAATGGATAGTGATACTCCATTAATTGAATTTACAAGAATTAATCTGTCAAGTTCGATATTCTTTAAAACAGAATATTATTTTTCTCCTTTTGTTTCTTTTGCCTCAGGTGTTGGGTTTACTGTTAATCAAGGAGGCTCATTATTGTACACCGAAGGTGGAGATGTATGGGCAGATGCTGTTTTGGTTCCTGAAGATTTACATACCCTTTCAGGACCGACTATTTATAGAACAAGTATTCAGTACTTAGAAATTCCTGTAGCGTTGAAATTAAGAACTGATGAAATGGGAAGGTATCGTGTTTTTTTTGAAATTCCACGACTTACAATGGGGATTACAACAGGTGCTTCTGGAGCAATAAAAAATGATGATGTCTCGGTAAGAGACCAGAATATTTATCCTGCCATGGCACCGTTAAATTTATCTTATGGTCTTATGGCAGGAATAGAATATAGTTTGACTGAAAACATATCAGGTGTACTGGGATTAAATTGGAAGCAAGGATTTGTTGATATTACAAAAGATACAGCTATAGACAGTAGAATTACATCCTATACTTTTGGTCTTCACGCAGGAATTTTATTTTAACCCCGGACTACAAAGTACTCACAAGCTATAAAACGTAATTTAAATCTAAGAACGAAGCCGCATTAACCCTGCTTTTGCTTTCTGATGAAGTGATGTTTTATATGCACCAGAATCTTGTTTTAACACCAATTCATAAAAAGAAATAGCTTTATCAATTTCTCCCATTCTTTCGTATGAAAGTCCAGTGTAAAAAAGAGCTGTTACATAAAAGTCATAACTTCTTTCAGCTTGATTTATGATGGTTCGAAATCCTGTAATGGATTCAACATACTGTTTTTTCTCAAATAAAATTCTGGATTTTCGATACATAAATTCGTTTTGATCCTCCACCTTTACATGCTTTTCAATATCCATCAACTCTCGATAAGATCGCTCAAAATATCCACCATCAAATAATAATCTGGATCTTAGAAAAGTTCGGTTTGGTAATGCACCTTTCTCTGCAATTTCTAAAGCGTATTTATCTTCATCTGTAATGGACTCACCATTTACTTTAATTTGATTCAAGTAACTATAAAATAAAGCTTCATCATGTTTCACAGCATACGCATGCCATGCTAACTTTAAATAGGCATCTTTTATATAGTTCTTCCCCTTAAAATGGTGTACATACGATAATAAATGAATATCAGCATCATCTTCAAGATTATTTAATGCATAAGCACCTTGTAAATAGTCCAGATAAAAAAATGGTATTTCTTCTTCTTTTTTTCTTTTCCGCAAAATGGAAAGTGCAATGTCATTATGATATGTTCTATGCGCAACATTTGCCAGTATAAATTGTAATAACGGCGTGGACTTTTCGTCCAAAAGCGTCTGTGAAACTGTTGACCATGCGGCCATCTTATCATCTACTAAATGTAGTTCGATCAATGCTTTAATAACGTAGACTTCTTTATAAAATACGTTTGATGTTTCTACTGAGCAGGTCATATCACAAATTTCCCTGTACCCTTGCTCAATTGTTCCTTCAAAAGATGAAATCCAGCTTAATGGTTTCTTATATAGATCAGGAATGGTTCCCACTATTGCATGTATAACACTTAAGCTTTTATCAGACCAAATAAATTCAGGAAATTTTCTTTTGTTTTCTTCAAGCAACGTTGTTGCTTTGTGTATAGCATACAGGGCGCTAACATAATTCTTAAATTTAAGATCAACAAGTGCCCATTGCAATAATACTTCAGCCTGCGAAAAAAGGTAATAAGGAGAAGAAGCATCTCCTTTCTTTAACTGTTTAAGTCGTTCTTCCTTGAAAGCACTGTATTTTTCGTAAATGTGTTCTTCTTCAGAAATGAAGATTTCATAAAAATCTGCATAATTATCAATGTGATAAAGAAGTAAATTTCCAGGTTGTTCTTTTTTAACCTTAGCACTAAAAGCTCTTGCTTCTTTTAATTTTAATTCCTCGGATAAACCATATAATTTTTCTACCGCCTCATTTATTTCATAATAATAGACTTGTGTCTGTGCAGTTAGTGGAATGAACAAACTCAATAAAAAAAATACCCTGACCGAAATCAATCGAGCAGGGTACAATATAATTTTTTGAAAGACCGTCACTAATTATTGATCTAGGGACTCAGCTAATTCTTTATCTACTAGAACACGTCCACAATGCTCACAAGCAATGATATTTTTTCTAGCAGAAATTTCAATTCTTACCTGAGGTGGAATCTTATTGAAACATCCACCACAAGCTTCTCTCTCAATCGTAACAACTCCCAATTTATTTTTATATCTAGATCTTATTCTATGGTAAGACTTCAAAATCCTTTCATCCACATTCTTTTTCAATTTATCGCTTTGCTTCATTAATTTACTCTCTTCCTTCTCCGTCTTTACGATAATTTTTTCAAGCTCTACTTTTTTTACCTCAAGGTCTGCTTTCTTTGAATCCAATCTAGCAACAGCTTCTTCTCTTTGTTCATTTTTCTCTTCTAGCTTGAAATCAATTTCTTTGATTTTTTTATTTGACAATTGGATTTCCAGATTTTGCATCTCGATTTCTTTTGTCAAAGCTTCATACTCTCTATTATTTTTTACTTCATCTAGCTGTTTATTGTAACGCTCGATCAAACTTTCTGAATCTTTAATATTTCCTTTGTGAGAAGATACTAAGCTATTCATATCACCTATTGCTTCATCCAATTTTGCAATTCTAGTTTCAAGACCTGTGATATCATCTTCAAGATCACTTACCTCCATCGGTAAAGCCCCTTTCAGATTACTAATTTTATCTATTTGCGAATCAATTAACTGAATCGCGTATAGCTGATTTAACTTTTCTTCTACTGTTAATTCTTTAGTCGCCGCCATAAAGTTTTAATAATATTTTACTGGATTAGTGCATACTTTCGTATAATGGGCTGCAAAGTTACTAAATTTATCTGTAATTATTTCAACAAGTAAATCAATCGTAAATTGCTCAGTTTCATAGTGTCCTATATCTAAAATCACAATTTTTTCATCTGCATCAAAAAACTGATGATATTTAAAGTCTGATGTGATAAATACATCACAATTTTTATCTTTTGCTTGTTCGAGTAAAAAACTTCCTGAACCTCCACATATTGCTACTCTTGAAACGTTTTCTTTAATCCATCTTGTATACTTAATACAATCTGTCTTCATTTGTCTTTTCACGAAAGCTAAGAAAGGCTCTTTAGCCATGGGTTCGGTCAATGTCCCTATCATTCCTGCCCCTATGTCAAGCTGATCAGGAAACTTTGGTGATAGAATTTCGCATTGCTGTAATCCCAAGGTCATTGCTATTCTTTCATTTACTCCTTGCGCTTGAACATTATCAAGATTAGTGTGAATGCTATATATCGCAATATCGTGTTTTATCGCTTTAATTATCGTTCGTTGGATATAATTAGCTCCTGTAAATTGTTTCAATCCTGAAAAAACGATAGGATGATGCGCAACCACTACATTACACTCTTTGGCTATAGCCTCTTCTATTACTTCTTCGGTTGAATCCAAACAGACGATGACACCTTTTACTTCCATTTCCAGATGACCAACAATCAATCCACTATTATCATATGCTTCTTGTAAATGTCTAGGTGCTATCTGTTCTAGGTGTTCAATCAATTCATATAGTTTCGTCATGATTTTACTTATTTAGCTTCTTTAATAAAGAACTTGTACTGTTCGAAAAAACAAAATCAATCAAGACAACTTCTCCTCCCTTCTCTTTAACTTCTTTTGCTCCTACCACTTCTTTTCCTTTGTAATCACCTCCTTTGACTAATACATCAGGTTCAATTATTTGAATAAGATTTATCGGTGTATTTTCTTGGAAAACAATAACCGCATCTACCGCTCTTAATCCTGCAAGAACTATTGTCCGTTGGGATTCTTCATTGATAGGTCTATTCACACCTTTCAATCTTTTTACTGAAGAATCACTATTCAACCCAACCATCAATTTATCCCCTAGCTTTGCCGCTTTTTGTAAATAATCTACATGACCAGCATGCACAATATCGAAGCACCCATTTGTAAAAACAATGCGAAACCCCTCCTTTTTCCATTTTTGGGTTAAACCCAAAACTTCTTCTTCAGAAGATACAATAAAGGCTTGGTCCTTACTCATCATCTTTGGGTTTTTTAAAAGATGGCAATAAAATATAAGCTGTTAACCCTAGTAATATATTCCCTACCACTTGAATCGGTATAAAAATAATATTCGCTAAAACGAACCCATCTGTTACTCCATATAATTCGAGTCCTTTTGCAATCAAGTAATGATACGTTCCTGCACCCCCTGGAGATGGTATCACCATTCCTAATGCGCCAAACACAAATACCACTAGACCCGCAACTGGACTTAACTCTGCTGTAGGGGCAAAGCTGAAAAAAACAACATATGTCATTAAATAATAACAAAGCCATATTCCTACACTATACGCTAGAAATAAGACTTTATTCTTCATTTTGAACACACTCATTATTCCTTCCGAAAACCCATTTATGAGTCCATTAATCTTTTGGATAACTTTATTTTTACTCGTTTTTCTTATGTACAAAAACCATACAAACAAACCAGCTGGAATAAGTAAAAAAGGGAACACCCAAAAAGGGAATGAGCCTTCTTGCATAACGAAATTAACAATAGCATCATACTCGAAAAAGATACCTAATAAAATCATAACAAACAGACAGATAAAGTCCATTGAACGATCTACAACAATGGTCCCTGCAACTTTTTCAATTTCGATATGCTCATTTCTAGACAAAGCTGCAATCTTAGCAATTTCTCCAGCCCGAGGAAGACCAAGATTAACCATATATCCTATCATTGTGGAAAAGAAACTATTGGCAAAACTGACTGTATATCCTAGCGGTTTGAATAACATACACCATCTTGCAGCACGAATGATATTGCTTAAAATATACAATAGAACAGATAAGATAACCCAGCTCAGTTTAGCTTGTTTCAAATCCGTAACTATTTTGTCGAGATAATTGCAATTTGCATCAATTCCATTTTCGGCGATACAGTTTGCAATGTGAAGATTTCGTTGATTGATATAAACAAGATAAAGGAGCAATGTGCCGAAACTCACAAATAAGACAAGCTGAACTCCCTTGTTCTTAAAAATATTCAATCAGTTTTTAATTTAATTCGTTGTTTTCGTCAGGAAAAACAGCGATTGGTTTATAAGCAAGAGCTTCTTCAGGAGTCATCAGTCCATAAGAAATAATGATCACAATATCCCCTACTTCTGCTTTTCTTGCAGCCGCTCCATTTAAACATATAACGCCACTGTTTCGCTCTCCACGAATCACATATGTCTCCAAACGTTGACCATTGTTGTTGTTCACGATCTGAACACGTTCTCCTTCGTATAAATTAGCCGCTTCCATAAGCGCTTCATCAATCGTGATGCTTCCTACGTAATTCAGGTTAGCTTCTGTAACCTTTACTCGGTGAATTTTACTTTTATGTATCTGCAATAACATAGCGCAAACTTAAACAAACGTTTTAAAATCAATACTAAAAAGAAAACAATAATTTGGACAGTGAAATATCGCGAAATAAAGTTCTAGAATCGCCTTCTAGATTTATTCATATCACGCTTTTCACTGCTCTTTCATGTTTTCCATCTATACTAACGTATTACCCTTCATCTAGTTCCTTTGGATGCCAAAATCGTTCAGAAAAGTCAACAACTTTATGATCTTTTATCTCTATTCCATCCGCTAAAAGTCTTTCTTCCATTGCTGTGGCTGTTTCGAACTGATGCCTGCCGCTCAATTCTCCTTTCCGATTTACAACCCGATGTGCCGGAATAAATTCTTCTGAAGTATGACAATGATTTAATGCCCAACCAACCATTCGAGCTGATCCCAAAGCTAGAAAGTCTGCTATTGCACCATAGGTGCTTACTCTTCCTGAAGGGATAAGACGCACAATATCATACACATCTTCCCAGTAACTTTTTTTCTTGAATACCACAGAGCTGTACTACTCTATAATTTTTGCTTCAGCTGCTTGAAAAACAGTTTTTTCTCCATTGATATTGGAATGTAAAAAAGCAACAATTTCCATATGAGCTGGATTCCACAAAGTTTCCCCTTCTTCAGGCATAGGAATCGTGTAAGAATACGTAAATGTTTTTTCTACATTATCGAACAATTCAACATTTAAAGGCTTCCCATTCCAATCTGTTGCAAAATCTCTCAGAACATGATCATGTGTATACTCTTCAATTATAGAAGTAGGATCTTCTTGAGCATCCTCTATTTCACTTTCAAGTACCATTACGGTCATTCTCACTTCTTCCTCAAGTCCAAAATCAGATACTGGTAAAACAATTGCTTTTATACTGACCTCTCTAGTATCTTCATTATATTCTAGATCTAGATCAAGGTTCACTCTATGCTCCGATTCTAGTTCGTCTTTAACATAACCATTCCATAATTGTGGATTACTAACGGATAATTCATCTTCCACATGCTGAATTCGATTAACTGAAGCCGCAGGTTTACCAAGCCAAGGTTTCAAATAATTCTCTAGTTGCTTAGCCTCTGGAAATCTAAAATCGTACTTACTTTCAGGAGTCGGCCATGATAAAAAGTCACCATGAATAGCAACCACAACTAAATTATCTCCGTACGTATTCTTCAATTCTTTTATCTTTTCTGTACCTGTGGGACAATTCGGACAACTTACTCCTGTTAATTCTTCAAGTAGAACAACTCGAGGTGATATCGTTTCGCCTTGTTCAGGAACAGGCACTAATACTTCTTTACATGAAATAAAGAAGAATACAAGGGTCATTATATATAAGAATGGTTTCATCTCTATTATTTTTTATAGGGCTTTCGCCCAAATTTAATTAAAATGTAGAAGTTACTTCGAATTTTACACCACTAAAAGCGGGTTCAAGTCGGCATACACCTCCAGAACACACAACTCCCTCAACCTGTTTAACATATCTCAAGGAATAACGGTTCGCTCCTTCAGAATAGACCCCTCCAAATGTAGGATAAAAGATCTGCTTCCCTCTTACTTCAGCTGCGATATTTGGGTTATCGGTATTCGGTATTACATTGTACATTCCACTTACTTCAAACTGCCAATGAGGAGCTAACCCAAGTTCAGCTAATGCAAATACCCAAGATCCATAATCTTGTTCTGTACTCATATATTGCGCCTCTACTCGTAAACTTTTCTTTCTTGTAAACTTATATAAAACGTCCATAAAAGGGGTTATAGTCTGTACATCAGGTGTGACATTAGCTGGCTTCCCCTCGTAAATAGCTTGATTATATCGTTGTAACTGAACTCCAGCCGTCATTTTCAGTTTCCTGTTGTACTTATATTGTAATTGGGAGTATATTTCTCTATAAAGTGTTTCTCCTTCTAAAGTTTCTATATAGCTGAAATTCGTTAATCCCGATAACTTTTTAGCTAGATTGTAACGTAGGTCAACTTGAATGGCTTGCTCAGAGACATCTTGCGTTGCAGGACTATATCTTGATGTTAATCGATAGGTGTTCTGACGCATCATAGGAGGCAAAAAGTTAACAATTCCTCTGGTCAACAATAAGGTTTGATCAGTACGGAAATTGAAATGTTCGGTGCGTTTTGCTTCAATTGTTATCCCTATTTTTTTAACTGCATAACTAAATGTGGTATATAATACTGTTCCAGACTCTCGAACATAACGTCCAGGGACTTTAGCTCCAGTAAAAGTTGTAACTGTTGCAAATGGATCAAGAAATACATCAGGTGATTTATAAGCTGCTTCTGCATACCAACTAAAGTTTCCATATGTTAATGTGTTGTATGCTGAAAAAAGATAATTATTAAATGCAATAGCTTCTATTCGTTCACTGGGCTCAATATAAGATTGTAAAGCTGATACAAGCTTTTGGATCGTTTCGTCAGAATTCGTTCTACTTACTACTCCAAAACCTGGAATAAGATTTATGGGATTTTCTTCACTTCCCAGTTGAACATAGCCATCTACACTCCCTCCTTTTATTACCGCATCGAATGTATCAAATAAGAATTTTTGTTTCCCAGTAAATCCTTTTATAGTCCAGTTATCATTAATGCGATACCGCAATCTTGCACCAAAAAGAGCATTGTCAAACAACAATGGCCTTAACTCATAAGCTCTAAAAATGATACCACTTCCTATTTGATCGTAGATATGCCCTACTCTTAAATCAAGTTTGCCCAGATCTAATTCGGCAAAATACATTCCTATTCCTTGGTCAGTGTAAGATCCATTTGGATCGAAAAGATTGGAATTATTGAATAGATCATATCTCATTCCTACTTTTACCTTTTTGTAATTATAGTTGAGATTCAACCATGCATCAGCTCCAAATTTCTGATTGTCATATTGTGGAATATCGACTGCACCAATGTTTTCATCTCGAATAAAAAAATTCGCATTGGAATTAAAAGCTCCAAAAAATGAACCACCATCTTGTGCAAATGTAAAAGAAGGAGCACTTACAAAAAAGCAACTAAAGAATAGAATAGCGGTGCACAGTTTAGAGAGAATTTTACCCAGCATTATCAGTTAATTATATGTTAATAAGCTTCGTTAAAAGAAGTCTTTTATGTTTTTAAATCGTCAGTTCAGTATATTCGTTCTCCTAAAGTGGTGGACAATTATATCACTATCTTTAAAAAAGTTTTCTTTTAGTGCTAAAATTATTCGCATAAACCATGACATATGTCATGTTTAAAACTAGAGATAAGAAATAAAATTAGGAAAATTATCATTTATTTGTATCGACAAATATATCTAACAAAA
>JAHDGD010000009.1:0-16347 GCA_020627825.1 Saprospiraceae bacterium | reverse complement strand
AGAAGTACTGCAAAATTAAATGCTTTAGTAAAGTCTAAAGATTGGCCATTTGAAATTCTAGTAGACGATAGACAACAAATCCAAAATATTTTGGGTTTTCAAACGATACCACAAACATTTTTACTTGATGAAAATGGTAACATCGTTTATGAGCACAATGGCTATAAGTCCGGTGATGAAGTAGAATTGGAAGATCATATAGCTGAATTAGCAGGAAAGTAAATTCCTTTTAAAAATTTAAAAAGCCTCTTTTCTTTTGGGAAAGAGGCTTTTCTTTTTAGGGGTGTCATACCATAATTTATTCATTGTTTGTACAACATTTCCCTTTTTCAATATGGTCTTTGGGCTTAAAGCCCAATAAATAAAATTCAATTGTATTCATTCTACATAAAAAGTACAGTTCAAAATGCTAATCGTTCACTTCGCTTAATAACTTCTGGGCTTGTTCGTAGTGTTTTGAATTTGATGAAACTTCTAAAAGATATGCTTTCCCATCTTCTATATTATTACCTGATTCAATAATAGCTCTACCTAAAAACCACCTTGCTACATTGTGATATGTAAATCGTGTCTCTTCTGTTTCAAGTAAAATTCCCCATACGTTTTTAGCTTCTTCAAGTTGATCATTGTTAACAAGTGAAACAGCTATAGCATGTAAATATTTTCCATCAACCGTATTTAAATCAAGGGTTTTGTACAGGGTTGCGATCTTGGTAAAATCTTTTTGATCATAATATGTAGCAAGATCATTTAATTTTTCTTCAACCGTAAGTTCTCCCCTTGTATTAAAATCTATTTCTGTATAGTAGGCATCTATGTTATCCGCTACTTGAAAATTCGCATCGGTTTGATTTAATTTATTAAGAAAAAACCCCGCAACTGCTAATGCCATTAATATTGAAATGATGATTAAGATTCGAAACCAGTTAAATGAAGGTTTATGTGGTTCATCTGAATTCGTTGGTTTTGAAATACCATGTTCCAAAGCAAGTTTTTCAGCATACTTCTTTTTCAATTTTTCATCATAGTAAGAGGACATTGTATCTTCCATAAAGTCTTTTTCCTCTGCTGAATTGTAACTAGAGTTGGCGAATGATTTCAATTTTTCAATAGAATTTTTCATTTAAATGGTATTTAAGTTTTGACGGATTAACATTTTAAGTTTTGTGATGCATCGTTCTTTTTGTTTTCTTAAGGTGGCAGAAGCTTTATCATATTTTATTTCCATATCCTTGTACGATAACTTATTATAATAAACGTCTTGTATCAACGACTGACAATTCTCTCCTAGTTTCAACATTGTTTTTTCAAGTAAAACAAACATATCTTCATCGAATGTGGCCTCACTACTGTTGACTTGATTGTATGTATCATGGTCAACTTTTTTAGACATTTCACGCTTAAATCTTTGAGAACACATCTGTGTAAATAAAAAATTTAAGTTACCATAACTAACTTTCCGTAACAGTATTCGCTTTCGGAATTCTAGCAATGTGTTCATCGTAATATCATAAGCAACTTCTTGTGAGGCTCCATTTTTATTTACTAAATATTGCATCGTTCTTTCAAAATGATTCAAAAAAGCCTTTTCAAAAATTGTTTCATTACCTTGGATTAGAAGTTCAACCATTTCGTTGAACTTACCTTCTGATAATCCAAAATTCTTATGTGATAAATTCTCTTTTTCTTCTGAACTCATGAGATGGGCGGGAATGTTTCTCGCAAATCTAGAGATATCTTTTCTTATGGATACTTCCATGCTCTTAAAATTAATTTCTCGGCTATTAATATTGGTTTACAATTGTAAAAGACATGACATATCGAAATGTGACAAAATCACTGAAAAAAAATAAAGTTTTATCCTAAGTAACTGATCTTGTAATAAAAATATATAATCATAAAAAAAATTACTTTTAAAAACGTCACATCTTTCTGTCTGAAGTCTTATACTAGTGCATATCAGCATTCATAATGAAAAGGTCAAAAACATTTAAACCCTATATTTGTGTTGGTAGAGCACTATTTTTAAACTTATAAATTTTTAAAACGTGAGTCATTTGAAACTTAATTTAATCGCTGTAATACTTATTACATGCCAGGGATTATTCGCCCAAGGAAATATTGATCATCAATACTTTGTTTATACCAGTAATGCTAATGATAACGATGCTGTTATTAATGCTGCTGACGCATTAAGCTCTTCAGTTGTAGAATTTGCTGAATCAGGTCAGCATATTGCATTATTGGAATGGGATGGTAATCCCTTTAATTATAATGGTTATCCTGTTAACACAATGGTTGATATCATGAGTGTTATTAAAGGAAAAACGACAACTCCTCCGCCAGTAGATATTGATGGTGGAACTGCAAATCGAATATATAATCCAAATAAAGGAATAGGTGATGGAGGTACAAACAAATTTTGCTATCCACACTATTCCGGATCTGATTTTATTCCTGGTACAGTAACAACTGTTGGAATTTTCGATACTGGATTGAATTATGAAAATGCACAAAATGCTGGTTATACATTCAATACAGTAATACCGGTAAGTGATAACATTAATGATTTAAATGGTCATGGAACACATGTTGCTACAATAATAGATGGCATCTATCATCAATATGTAGAACAATCTCCTTTACAATATGTAATCGGTAGTTCGTTTAATCAGAATGGTCAATCGACTCTATACAATCTAGTAGAATGCATTGAAGATGCATTACACTTGCATATTGTAGACATTATGAATTTTTCTTTTTCATATACTAGCACAGATGAAACGACAGATGCATTCTACCTATTATTAGCCTCTCCAGTAGCAAGCGACGTTTTATTTGTTTGCTCTGCAGGTAATAGTGGTCATAATATTGATGGACCTACACAATCAGGAATTGATGATCCTGAAATGGTTTTCCCTGCTGCTTTTACTCTTTCTTCCATTCTTTCTGTCGGTTCTTACGGATGTGCATCAAAATCATACAAGGTAAAATCCAGTTTTTCTAATTATGGAACTACAAGTGTAGACTTTGCAGCTCCAGGAGAAGAAATCGAAGGACTAGATCAGAAAGGAGAATTAATAAAATTATCAGGAACGTCACAATCTGCTGCTAAAGTTACAGCAGCAGCAGCTGTATTAAAATCAAAAAACAATCAAAAAACTGTTGAGGACTTAAAATGTCTTTTGATTCAATTTAGTGAAAATACGGCTAATTTTGCTGGTAAATTTAAGTATCCAAGAACGTTGGATTTAGATAATGTATTAGCTAATAGTGATGTAGAATGTTTATTTAGTTCTGGTTTTCAAGCTAACTCTCTTAATCAAGCTATTCAGTCAGAAGAAAGAGTTAAACTTTCACCAGTTCCATTTGCTGACGAATTAAATATTCAATATGAATCTGAGACTAATTCAACTGTATCTATTCAAATTTATACCATAAGTGGTGCATTAGTAAATACCACAAATTCAGATGTGAGTGCTGGAAAAAATAATATAAGTCTTAATTTTAGTTCTATTTTATACAGTAATCACTATATCTTAAGAATTATTTCGAATGATGGAATTGAAACCCGTAAAATCAGCAGGTTCTAAACATAACAATCATTTACTAAAAATATGGATGGTAGGATGCTTTTTAATAAGCATTCTACCATTTTCTTTTAGTCAAGATTTCATTTTAAGAGATGTAATTCTCAACGATTACGCAGGTCAGCACGGAACACAAGAATTCAAAGCATTTTTAGATTCTATGGAACACCATGGAGCAGAATATTTCGAAAAAAATTGTTCTCAAAAAGCTTGCCTGATTCGGCATTATGGAAAATATCATGCCATCAATCGAGATCTAAAAACTGGATTTGATTTTGCATACAAAGCATATGAACAAATCAAAACTTGTGAAGAAATTGATCCACTTATCCATCTACAAATATTACTCAACTTAGAGTCTTGGCACGAATACAATGAAGGAAATCCTATCACCCTTGAACAGTCTATTGAACTTATTACCAAAGAGCTGGATCGAACTTACAGTCATATAAATCCTGAACTTGAAAAACTGATCGCGCAAGCCTATTATAGGCTAATGGTATACAATAGATTCTATCTGAAAGATTACGATAGAGCATTAATATATGGCAGAAAGAGCATTGCTCTTTACAATAAATATCCTGTAGTTAATAACAAACCTTTAAGATCATTAATCTCATTAATAGCAACATATACAGATGCAGGAAAATTAGATGAATCTATCAAATACATAAATCTTGCATTACAATATTCTGACCAATTAAATTTAACCGAACCACGTTATACTTCAGATCTCAAATTTATGATTGGAGATATTTATGTGGATCAAGAAGACTATCAAAAATTAGATAGCTTACATGCTAGAATTAAAATTGATCATCCTGCAATTCCTTTCTATCAATTACCATATCAACAAGCAATGGCTGCCTTTAATCAAGGCTCCTATGCAAAAGCCAACAAATTATTCTCTGAAACTGAAAAAATCCTTTTAAATCAAGGAACAGAAACACTCCTCAAGCAAACTTCTGATTTTCAAGCTGAATGTTATTTACATGAAAAACAATATGAAAAGGCCTTACCATATATCTTGAAGGCTATGCAAGAAACTACTGCCAGATTATCCATAAACACAACAACTAATGCGATCAATTTTAATGAGTTAATCATAATCAATCCATTAGATTTTATTTATACTTCAAATAAATACTTGGAGTGTGTAACAGAGGGGAATTTAATTTCTAAAGAAACATTTTTAACTACCATTGACAAACTTGATTCTATTTATTTCGACATTCAGCCAACATTAGTAGGACCTTTATCGGCAAATATCCTTGCAGATAATTACCACATCATGGTAGGAACGTCTCTTAAAGAAGTCCAAAAATTCTACAGTTCTGAATTAAAGGACTTCATAGCTTATTACCTTTCATCAGGAAAATCTCTTTCCTTATTTTCAAACTTTATTGTTTCAGAAAATATCCCGGAAGATGTAGCCGAAGAGTATAATACATTAACTTCTCACAAAGCAAGTTTAGCTTCTGCTCTCTCACAGGCAAATAAAAATAATGATCAAAATAGGATAGATTCTTTATCCAATGTAATATACGATGTAAACAAATCTTTAAAAAAGATCTACGAAAAATTAACTGAAATAAATCTCTCAGATCAATATCGAAACAATAGACAACATGCATTTGAGAACTTAAAATCTAATTTTACACAAGGTGAATTTGTAGTTGATCTATTTTCGCATGAAGGAGATTACTTTGCTTACACCTATTTTCAAGAAAAATTTACCTTTCACAAACTGAATTTAGCCTTTTTGAAAGACACAAATATCAAAACCCTATATAATAGTGTAGATAATTACCGTGCGTTCGAAGCATTTAATAAACAACTATCTGATGAATTCTTAAAGCTTTTTCCTGAAAATAAAAAAGACATTACTTCCATCATCATCATTCCAGATGGGCCATTACTGGAGATTCCTTTCGAATCACTTCTTTACAATAATAAAGAGTTGATCCATCAATTTCCGATATATTATTTGAATTCAATCAATGATCATTATAAAAGAAGCACGTCGGTTACATCTGCAAAAACTTCTTATGCAGGTTTCGGTCTTTCATATAATGATAACTTATTATCATCCATAAACGCATCTACTAACATCAAAAACTTATTCGATAATTCTTTTCGCTTAGCAAGCCTTCCCAATGCTATGGAAGAGCTTCAAGTAGGTAAAAAAGTATTTAAAGGGGACTTCTATGTAGAGGATGATTGTACAAAAACAAACTTTGAACAACATGCTACCGAAGCAAATATTATACACATTACGAATCATGTTCTACTCAATCAATCTAATTCTTATCTCTCTTCCATAGTATTTGCTAATGATGATAAAGAGGTTTTATATAATGCATTAGACATAAAAGCCTTGGATTTGAATGCAGAATTAGCCATATTAAGTTCGTGTAATTCAGGAGCAGGTGAAAATTTTAATGGAAACGGTGTGCGCAGTATAGGGCAATCCTTTTTCGAAGCGGGATGTCAATCCGTCATTGTTAATTTGTGGGAAGCAGGTGATAAGTCTTCAAAAAAAATCATATCTAGTTTTATGGATTATTTAAATCAAGGTATACCAAAATCTGAAGCCTTACAAAAAGCTAAATTAGATTTTCTGAAACAAGCTTCTGATGTTGAACGTCATCCAAAATACTGGGCTAATATAATTTTAATAGGAAATGATCATCCCATTTCATTTAAAAAGACTTTCCCCACTTATCTCTACATTATAGGTGGGGCATTACTTTTAGCCTTTTTATACTATTTGTATTTCAAAATGGCGTATTAAATAACGCTAATAAAATGATTAAATTCAAGACGAAAAACGCAGTCATATCCTTAGATACGACGAGTATTTTCAACGCAGAAGTTGATCATTTTAGTAGATAGAAATACGATATTTTGAAGTTCAAATAGTATTAATTCCATTTCTTAAAAAAAGAAAAGAAGCCGCTTAAAAAAAATAAGCGACTCCCATTTTTAAACTACTAAGTGAGTCAAAAACATTCTGGTTGTGATGTGTCGACATGTAAACAAATTTCTTACCCATCTTTATAAAGTATGTGTTCATGTCGAAAAAGTTTCATGGTGTTTTCCTGTTAATGGGCGTTCATTACTATAAGGTCTCACTCTTCCTTATGTGACATATCTCACCTACATAATTTAACCCGCATTATGCATTAGAGCTTTGTTATAAGGGCTGAAAATGCTCTAAAATCAGGCGATTTGGAAGATTTTTCATAGCCTTGCTAAGGTTGATATGAAAACGCCAACAAAACGTTGATATTGATGTAGTTTATGCCCGTAATAGATAGTTTAATGCGTAATGTGGGTTTAAATGGTATAAAAAATCATGTGAATTTTCTTTGGGCTCGAGCCCAAAGAAATACTTTATAAAATTTAGTTTGAAAAGTACCTTATTCGATTGGAGTAGCTTATTTTTGAACATACTCCAATGGCATTATTGCCTGACCAATTGTTATCCATGCGTAAAGTTTTTAACAAGTTAGTAAGTGTATACCTCGATGTTCGTTATCGACAGATTGAGCATTTCATGAAAAACCCTCATGAAGTTCAAGAACAACTTTTTCAACAATTGCTATCTGAAGGTAAAAAAACGGAGTACGGAAAGTACTATCATTTCAATAGTTTAAATGATTATGCTGACTTTTCTAAAACCATACCTATAAACTCTTATGAAGATTTAATGCCGTATATTGAACGGATGATGATGGGTGAACATTCGATATTATGGCCAGGTCAAGTAAAATGGTTTTCTAAATCTTCAGGAACAACAAGTAGTAAATCGAAATTCATTCCCGTATCTAGTATCAACTTAAAACATGGACACATTAAAAGCAGCTGGGATGTTGTAACTCTCCTGTATCACAATAAGCCTGATTCTATGGTATTTGCGCAGAAGAATTTAGTCATGGGCGGATCTATCTCCTCTTACAGTAAACATCCAGACACCATGTATGGTGATATTTCAGGTGTCATGTTAGAAAATATGCCGGCAATAGGTCGCCCTTTTTATACGCCTGATTTTGAAACAGCTGTCATGGCAGACTGGGACAAAAAAATAGATAGAATGGTAGATCAATGCACCAAAGAAAACGTCACAATGTTTGGCGGTGTTCCAACCTGGACTATTGTGCTTTTTCGAAAAATTCTTGAAGCCACTGGAAAGAATAATATAAAAGAGGTTTGGCCCGATGTTCAAACATATGTTCATGGAGGTGTTTCATTTGAGCCGTATCGTGATCAATTCAAAGCATTTTTACCCTTCGATGAAATGAATTATGTAGAAGTCTACAATGCTTCAGAAGGTTATTTTGCCATACAAAACGAATCAGAATCGAATGATTTGCTTTTGCTTTTAGATAATGGTAATTATTATGAATTTATTCCTATGACTTTGTGGGGAACTGATCAAGAGAAGGCCGTTCCACTTTCTGAAGTAAGCGTAGGAGTACACTATGCATTGGTCATTACAACAACAAGTGGTTTATGGAGATATCAACCAGGAGACACCATTGTATTTACAAATACTTCCCCATATAAAATCAAAATTACAGGCAGAACCAAACATTTTATCAATGTTTTTGGCGAAGAACTTATGGTCTTCAATGCAGAAAAAGCATTAGCGCGCACCTGTTCTACATTGAATTGTACTATAACAGATTATACGGTAGGCCCTATTTTTATGAAGGGGACAAAAGGAAAAGGAGGTCACGAATGGGTCATAGAATTTGATAAAAGACCACAATATCTTGCAGAATTTGAAGAACTTCTAGATAAAAATCTTCAAAATTTGAACTCTGACTATGAAGCAAAGCGTTATAAAGATATGGCCTTACATCAATTGAACGTCACTCCA
The DNA here is from genome assembly GCA_020627825.1 of Saprospiraceae bacterium. Lineage (GTDB taxonomy): Bacteria > Bacteroidota > Bacteroidia > Chitinophagales > Saprospiraceae > JAHDFB01. The sequence goes on along the minus strand of JAHDGD010000009.1, from coordinate 7,872 downwards.
GTTGAAAAAGGGACTTTCATAGAATGGTTAACCATACATAATAAAGTAGGAGCACAAAATAAAATACCTAGATTGTCCAATAGTCGTGACTTTTTAGAGCAAATCAAAGAATTACATGGTACTAGATCATCCAGATAAAGATTTAAAAATTCCTGAAGATCGTATTTCAGATCAAGAAATGATTCATATACTTGCCGAGAAAGTCCAAGCTTATCTGGATGTAAACATTAACTTGTTGATGAGTTATTTATATCGTCTGGATGTGCTTGAAAAAGATATAAAATTGGCTTTAAGTAATAACACAGATGAAGCAGGACATTATGCCCTGGCCAAATTAATATGGGATCGTCAGAAGAAAAGAATTGAGACCAAAAAACAGTATGAAGTTAAACCTGAAATAGAAGAAGATCTATCTTGGTAATCTATTCTTATGATTAAAACCAACGGCATTGTACTCCGATCAATGAAGTATAGAGAAACTTCCCTCATTGTAGATATTTTTACAAGAGATTTTGGTATGCGATCTTATATAGTAAATGGTGTTCGTAAAACCTCTGCCAAAAAATCTGCCTCGTCTTTACAGGTTACCAACTTTCTTGAAATTCTCGCATATGATAATAAAGATGCTGACAAATTAAATAGATTAAAGGAGTTTAAACTTTCTAAGTATCACGATGGTATTTACAGCAATCCCATAAAATCAATGATCGCTCAATTTATGATTGAAGTGCTTAGAAAATGTGTTAAAGATTATTATGAACACATCGAATTGTATGAGTTTATGGAGCAATGGTTCTTCTTTTTAAACAATGCTAAACAATCTCTTGCAAATTTTCTATTGGTATACATGGTACGTCTTGCGGAATTAATGGGGATCGGTTTTTCTAACGATTCGTCTCTACAATGTGCCTTCTTTGATCTCAAAGAAGGTGAATTTACAAATGCTCTTCCGATACATCCTTATTATATTGAAGGAACTCAAAGTGATTATCTTAAGCTCATTATTTCTACCCAAAAAGAAGAAATGCATCAATTCAATGTATCATCTGTCATTAGATCACAACTTTTAGACGAATTAATTATATTTTATCGTTTACATATAGAATCCTTCGGCGAATTGAAAACGCTAGATATTTTGAGAACAATCATGCGTTAATTTTCAAGTCAAAAAACTCAATAACTTCTCTGTATTTAGTTAATGTTAATCTTACTGTAAATTGAAGAAATGCGTAAGTCATTCTCGTAAAATAGTGTAATTTTGCAAAAAATAAATACCATCATTCGTACTTCTAATATAGCAATACTAATCGCCTTATTTTTTATTCCTTACTTGGCAAGCAGTCAAATTTACATTGAGAAATTGGATGAAAAAATCAATAGTCCCGAGTTTGATGAATTGGGACCAATTTTACACAACAATATTTTATATTTTACAAAGGTTGCTTCTCCTGATTATGTTAAAGATAACATGTCTACCAATAGCCTTTCTTCTTCGTTGAAAAATATATTTTCACAAATTGCTGGAAAAAGGATAGAGGATGTATCAACATCAGAATTCAATCAAGATATATGGGTTGCTGAATTAACTGAATCTGGAAAAACATCATGGATAAACCATCCGAAAACACCGTTAAATAATGCTTTTCCAAATAGTGTATGTTCTTATTTTCCAAAAGAAAATGCACTCATTGTAATCAATCAATTTTACGATGATGGAACCATCGCTGAAGGTTTTTCAAAAGTAATTATAAAAAATGGGAAATATGAAAAACCGCAACCAATGGACATTTTTGGTTATGAGGATTTTGGTACGGATGTAAATATGTGTATGAGTCATGATGAACAACACTTATTCATTAGCATGAAAGGAGCTGATTCCAAAGGAAAAAATGACTTATATGTTTGTGTGAAAATAGGAGATAACCTATGGTCTAAGCCACGGCTTTTAAGTGGTAATATGAACACCCCTTTTAATGAAACATCTCCTTTTATTACGCCCGATAAAAAAACGCTTATTTTCTCTAGTGATCGGCCTGGAGGTCAAGGCAAACATGACCTTTATATCTCACAACGATTAGATTATAGTTACCGAAACTGGAGCGACCCAGTCCCGCTTGAAAGCCCCATTAATACAGAAAATGACGAATATTTAGCTATTCTTTCGAGTAACAAAAAATACCTATACTTCAGTTCCAATCGAGATGGAAGCTCTGATATATTTAGGGTAGATATGGAACGACCTGAATTTCTACCTGAAAATTTGACCCTATATCTGAAAATTATCAATGCAGAAACAGGAAAAGTAACACGAGGTGAAATTCAATGGAAATCACTGTATGATGAGGAGTATGAAGGCTTCTTTAGAACATATACTGGAGAATTCGAGCTTGAAATCAAAAAAAATGAACCATTCGTTTTTCAAGTAGACAAACGGGGATTTGCAAGTGAACGTGTCGAAATAAGTCCTTGGGACCTTGTCGTCAATAACATCACTAGAAAAGAACTTGAAATTTATATACATCCTGGTGAAACCGTAAAAAAGAAAAAAGAATACGCTTTTCCTTTCGGAGATAAGAGGACATTTACCCTTGAGGAAATATTCTTTGCAAAAGGAAGTGATGCCGTTCTTCCTCAATCTACCAAAGAATTAAATAAACTCACACAAGTACTTGCAGATAACCCAAACATAGAAATCTTAATTGAAGGTCATACGGATAATGTAGGAGATCCTCAAGCTCTTAAAGACTTATCGCTCAAAAGAGCTCAAGCTATAAAATCCTATCTCGTTCTCAATGGAATTGATGAATCGCGTCTAGATGTGATAGGTTATGGATCAGAGAAAGCACTGAATGGCAATGAAACCGAAAAAGAAAGAGAAAAGAATAGACGCGTTGAAATTCGAATTACTAAAGAATGAGTACCTTGCAAAAAAATATTGCTATTGAAGGTATAAAAGCGGCTGCTAATGCTTTCTCTATCCTTTTTCATCCTATCTTTCTTGTAACCTACTTTTTACTTTTGAGTCTTGTTATCAATCCATATCTATTCGGAGTAAGTGAAACAAAGGATAAAGGACTTATTATCATTTATGTTGTTATCATCTCGATTGTTTTTCCTTTGATTCCTATTGTTATGATGTACAACCTAGGTATGTCGAAAAGCATCAAAATGAAAGATCGGTCTGAACGAACAATCCCTCTCATTCTTACTGGAATATTTTATTTATGGCTGTACATGAACATGAGCAATAATCAAGCAATTCCTCTTGCCTTCAATGTCTTTTTACTGGGAAGTGTGATTTCGCTTTTCACTTGCTTTTTTATCAATCTTTTTACTAAAATTAGCCTCCACACGGCAGGAATTGCAGGCTTACTTACAGGATTTTGTATTTTCAGATATCATTTTAGTTACGATTATTTCTTTCTGAAATTATGGAATGGAATGGTTTACACCATGCAAACTGATACCATACTTATAAGTCTTTTAATAATAGGGGGTATCATAGGCACAAGTCGATTAATACTAAAAGCGCACCAACCTAGCGACATCTATGGAGGTTACTTTGTAGGATTCGCTGCCCAAATTATCGCCATGAGAATATTACTTTATTAAATAACGTGAATAAAACAAGTTACATGTCACAAGAGCTCATTCAAATTATTGAAGCTGCATGGGAAGATCGTTCCTTATTAAAAGATGAACAAACGGTTAAATGCATAAAAGCAGTTATAGACCAGTTGGATAAAGGTAAACTTCGTGTAGCGGAACCTTTAGATGGAAAATGGCAAGTAAATCAATGGATTAAAAAAGCAGTTATTTTATATTTCCCTATATGTAAAATGGAAACAATTGAAGTTGGTCCTTTTGAATTCCATGACAAAATACCGTTGAAAAAAGATTTTGCTGGTCAAGGCGTACGAGTAGTTCCACATGCAATTGCACGATATGGTTCGTTTTTGGAAGAAAATACGATTATGATGCCTTCTTATGTTAATATAGGAGCACATGTTGGAAGCGGAACCATGGTAGATACTTGGGCAACTGTAGGCTCATGTGCTCAGATAGGTAAAAATGTACATTTAAGTGGTGGCGTAGGAATTGGAGGGGTTCTTGAACCTTTACAAGCTACCCCTACAATTGTTGAAGATGATTGCTTTATTGGGTCACGTTGTATTGTTGTAGAAGGAGTTATAGTTGAAAAAGAAGCCGTCCTTGGTGCAAATGTTGTGCTTACAAAATCAACACACATAATTGATGTGAGCGGAAATGAACCAGTTGAATATAGAGGTGTAGTTCCAGCTCGATCAGTTGTTATTCCTGGTTCTTATACAAAAAAATTTCCCGCAGGTGAATATCAAGTTTCGTGTGCGCTCATCATCGGAAAAAGAAAAGAATCGACAGACAAGAAAGTCAGTTTGAACAATGCATTAAGAGATTATGACGTTTCGGTTTAAGCAACCAGGAAGTGCTTATTCCATAATCTAAGCACATTGTTTAACGTTCTACACAAGAAACAAAAAATGTTTAATACCTTACATTTGTATAAATATTTATAATTTAGCCATTGATGAATAGTAAGTCCATACTTTTACTGCTCTTTTTGCTTATACCTTTTTTGGGTTCAACCCAAAAAGAAGTATACGAAAGTGGTATCAAATTCTTCGATGCCAAACAATACAACAAAGCTTTAGAATACTTTTATTCAGACAAGTTCGCCGCTGAAAACAAGCAACTATTACTTCGTCGTGTAATTTGTAATTATGAAATTGGACAGCTCGATAATGCTAAAAAAGATGTAGGAAGGTTATTGACTTTCGAAGACTACCCAGAAGAAATCTTTTTCTGGATTGGTCGGATCTATCACACAGAAGGAAACTATGTAAAAGCCGCGGAAAATTATAAGAACTTTTTACGTCTGAATCCTAGAACGAAAAAAAGAGCTGAGGTTATTCATCTTATAAAACAATGTGGGAAAGCAAGAAAATTAAAATATCTCGAACCTCAAGCATTCGTTGATAATTTCGGATATCCTATCAATACAGAATATGATGAGTTTCGAATGATTCAATCACCAAATTATGCAGAACGTTTCTATTTTAGTTCTGCAAGAGAAGGGGTTAACGGTGGAAAAAGAGATGAGAAAGGTAAAAGAGATGATGTCTTTGGTGCCTATAATTCAGACATGTTTACCACCCAAAAAGAAAATGATGAATGGCTTCCTATTCGAGCATTAAACCCATTTCTAAATTCTAGTAGGGATGAACTAGCTCTTGACTTTTCATCGGATGGATCCATTCTTTTTTATATGAAAGGATCGTCATATGAAAATGGAGTCATTTATACCGATACATTCTCTGTAGATAAAAAACAAATCCTAGAACCTCGTCCATTCAAAGCACCAATAGATGCAAGTAAAGGTGATGTATGGCTTCATTTATTTAATGACCAAACTATCCTTTTCGCAAGTAATCGACCTGGAGGATACGGTGGTTATGATCTTTACGTTACCTATTTACAGGATGGCTTGTGGTCTAAACCAAAAAATTTAGGCTCAGGAGTCAACTCCAGATTCGATGAAATAGCTCCTACCATCAGCAAAGATGGAAGGCAACTTTTTTTTAGTTCAAACAGAGAAGAATCATTCGGAGGATACGATGTTTTTAAATCCACTTTTTCACCTCAAACCAAAAGTTTTCAATCCGCAAAAAACTTAGGTCAACCTATAAACTCAGCTGGTAATGATATCGGGATGTATCTCAGCAAAGATGGAAGAAGTGCTTACTTGTCAAGTGATCGAAAACAAGGATTTGGCGGTTATGATATTTATACGGTCTATTTTAAAGATCAAATTGTTGGACAATTGAATAAAAGTGCACAATTGGCTTTTCTAAAAGATGAATCTTTCATTCCTTCTACTAAAAATAGACTACTCAATAATAAAAGTGGAAACCCCTCTTCCTCATCTACTCAGACTAAAAAAAAAAGGGGAAACGAAACGCAGAAAATAGATCAATCAAGCTCAAGTAATGCCACTCAAGTAGATAATAAAACAAATCTCGCCTCCTCCGATATCAATGTCTCAAATCCGCCGTTAGAAAAAGAAATCATTACTCCAGAACCCCCTGCTAAAACAATAAAAAAAACAGACGAAAAACCAAAATCGGCAAAGACGAATACATCCATTAAAAAATCAAACACCCCGAAAAAAAAGAACCGTAAAAAGAAAAAGAAATCCAATAACAAAGGTAGAATTTCAGATACGAAATCAAGTTCGACAACAGAATACACACTCAATACACTATTCTATTCCAATACAAACGACATTATTACGGCATCTACTGAAAAAGAACTTAATGATGTTGTCTCCATATTAAAAAAACATCAAGACTTGAATATTATCATTCAAGCACATAGCATGGAAGATGGAATGGAGGCTGTTGATTTGTATTTCTCTGTAAAAAGAGCAGAACAAATCGGTAATTATTTAACAAATAATGGAATAGAGGCATCAAGAATTCTATTAAAAGGATATGGGTCCAATTATCCTATTGCTAAAACAGAATCTGGAGGAAGTCAAAATGATCTTGCAGAAAAAGTAAATGCTAGAATTGAATTTCAATTCACCAACTTGGACAAATATCCAATCAAAATAACTGTATTGGAGCCTTACATAGCTGAATATTTAAGAGATCCCAGAGGAGAATTATTCAAAACCGTAGAAGATGGGTTATCTTATCGCGTTCAAATAGCTAGTGTGAAACAAATGTATCAGAATCAAGTTTTACTGTTGTACAACGATGGTTTGATTGAGAAAAAGCAAAATGAGGATATTTATCGATATACTCTAGGGTTGTATGAATCCTATGTAGACGCAAGGAATCTTGTAAAAGACTTAGAGAATTACAATGTCACAGGAGCCTTCATTGTCCCTTATATTGATGGAAAAAGAATACCACAAGATCAGTTTATTACCTATAGCAAATTTTACCCCGACCTTTTAAAATTCATTGAAAACAAAGAATGAGCAACAACCAACAAATGGGAACAATAAAATTCTTTAAAGAAAGTATTAAAAATCTCAAGACCGTAGGAACAATTACAAGAAGTTCTAAGTATCTCTGCAAAGGGATGATAAAACCTCTAGATTTCGAAAACGCCAAAGTGATAGTAGAATTAGGCGCTGGAGATGGTGTCGTTACAGCACATATACTAAAAGCTATGGCACCTGATGCTAAACTTTTAGCTTTTGAACTCAATAAAAAATTCTGTGATGAAATGCGTCAAAAATTCAAAGACGACCGCTTAATCATAGTGGAGGACGACGCTAGCAAAATAGGGACATATTTAAAAGAAAACGGTTTAGGTAAAGCAGATGCTATTGTCTCTGCAATTCCCTTCACTATTATTCCTGAAGATATAACATACTCTATTTTGACTTCTTGTAAAGAACATCTGAAAGAGGAAGGGACTTACGTCCAAATCCATTATTCCTTACTTCCAAAGAAATACTATAAAAATACATTTGGGAATATTGACATACGGTTTATTCCACTAAATGTACCTCCAGCATGGGTTATGGTCTGTAAGAAAACAAAGGCTTAAATATTTCCTAGACAATATGCTATACCATTAAGTTCTAATCAAATTTAATGGTAAAATGCCTTATCCATAATTCTATCTAACTAGAACTTTCTTTCAATTATACAATAGTTCAAATTATTTTCATGTCAACAGAAAAAGAAAGTTCGGCCTTAAGTCCAATTGCGTTAAAAAATGTCGAAATTTTGTCGTACATAAAAGCAAGTGTATGAGCATAAACCATATCAAAACAAATCGAAAAAATCAACTTACCGAAACTCATGATACAAAAAA
>JAHDGD010000150.1 GCA_020627825.1 Saprospiraceae bacterium | reverse complement strand
TATTCTTTTACACTTTACACACTGTGTTCATAATTGTTGAATTCAACAATTAAAGGGCTTTGAACAATTTCACGAGTAGAATTTAATTTTTATACAAATAAATTTAAATTTGCTTGTTCGAAATGCTATTAATCTGCTCTTTGAAGCAGTTTATATAAAGATGATTGTTTTCAATTGGTTTTTTGGGGTAGCAGGGCTTTCATAGAAGGTCCTGCTTTTTTTTGAAAGCACATTATGGGGTCGAACATCCATATGCGAGTTGATCATATTGTATATTTGCAGTTGATTTAAACAATAACATGAGAATTGTAATTGCAGGTGCTGGAGACATTGGCTTTCATTTAGCTCGTTTACTTGTGTCTGAAAACCAAGACATCGTATTAATTGACATCAATAAAGATGTTCTTGACTATGCAGAAAGTCATCTTGATGTAAGCACAATAAATGGTGACGCCTCCTCTCCACAGATATTGGAAAGTGCAGAAATTTCTCAATGCGGTATGTTTTTAGCCGTAACGACTCAAGAACATACGAATATTGTTTCATGTATTTTAGCTAAAGAAATGGGTGCTATTCAAACAATTGCAAGAGTAGCAAATGAAGAATTCTTACAAGACAAGCATAAACAAAAATTTTGTTCGCTGGGAATTGATAAAATCATTTCTCCATTACGTCTTGCTGTTAATGAAATTAGCAGGCTATTAGAACAATGTGAAGTGACAGATATCTTTGAATTTGATGAAGGTAGACTATCATTAGCTGGTATTAGCTTGGATGATGATTCCGATATAAAAGATAAGACAATAGAGAAGGTTTTAGCTATGGATGAAAGTGTTGCTTTTAATCCAATTGCAATTTTAAGAGGAAATAAAACCATCATTCCAAGAAAATATACTCGTTTGAGGAGGAATGATCATTTGTATTTTTTGACAGAAGGGGATCAACTTACTCAATTGCTTGAGCGCACAGGTAAAACACATATAAAAGTAGAAAACATAATGATTTTGGGCGGTTCAGCCCTATCAATAGTAGCTGCCAAAGAACTCGAAGAACATTATAGCATTACCATAATTGAACAAGATAAATTCAGATGTAAATTTCTTACTCAAGAATTAAATAATGCTTTAATCATTCATGGTGATACAGGAAATTTTGAGCTATTAAAAGAAGAAGGCATTGAAAATATGGATGTCTTTTTAGCCTTGACAGATAATTCTGAGACCAATATCCTAACTTCTTTAATGGCAGATGAGCTAGGTGTTTATAAAACCATAGCTTTAGTTGATAATACTTATTACACAAGAATATCGCAAAATATTGGTGTGGATACAATGATCAACATGAAAATAATTGCTGCAAACAATATTTTCCGTTTCATCAGAAAAGGTACAGTAGAAGCTATTACAAGTCTTCATGGTGTTGATGCAGAAGTTATTGAGTACATTATCAATAAAGAATCAAAGCTTACCAAAAAACCTATCCGAAAATTAAATTTCCCCAATGCAATGGTAGTGGGTGCTGTTATAAGAGGTGATGCTGTAATCATTCCTGACGGTGATACCGTTTTTGAACTACAAGACAAAATTATTGTACTTGCTTTACCACGTGCTATTCAAAAATTAGAGCGAATCTTTGGTGATGATTAATTTTCAACCAGTCAGTAACGTAATAGGGGTTCTACTTTCTTTGCTAGGATGTATCATGATCGTCCTGGGTTTAATCTTCATGATTGATGAGAATGGAACAGTATGGGCATTTGGGCAATCCGGCATCATAACCTTGATATGTGGCGCGATTTTATACTTTATTAAATTCGGAGACAATACAAATGTTGGCAAGCGTGAAGGGTATTTGATCGTTGCTTTAGCTTGGACGGTAATGGTTTTATTCGGGGGTTTACCCTATTTATTTGCTGGTGTAACAAATACTGCCTCAGAGATCATTTTTGAATCAGCTTCAGGATTTACCACTACAGGGGCCACTATATTTACTGATATTGAAATCTTACCGAATAGTATTCTTTTGTGGAGGAGTCTTACGCAATGGCTAGGAGGAATGGGTGTTATTGTTTTGACAGTTGCCTTATTGCCCTTACTAGGTATTGGTGGAATCCAATTATTTATGGCCGAAGCTCCGGGTCCTACGTCTGACAAAATTCATCCCCGAATACAAGGTACGGCAAAACGTTTGTGGTTTATTTATGTAGGTCTTACCATGTTGCTAATCTTTATCTTGTACCTAGAAGGAATGAGTCCATTTGATGCGCTTAATCATGGGTTAACTACTATGGCAACTGGAGGATTTTCTACAAAAAACGCTTCCATCGCCTATTACAACAGTCCCCTTATACAATATACAATCATTCTTTTTATGCTTATTGCAGGTACAAACTATGCGGTTTTGTATTTTGGATTGAAGGGAAAATTTAAGAATGTAATTCGAAACGATGAATTTATCTTTTATCTCGTAGTAGTTGTTTTTTTTACGGTCCTTTTAACAGCAGGTTTTATTCATAAAACCAGCCTTGATTTAGAAACTGGATTTAGAGCAGCTCTGTTCAAAACAGTATCACTTATCACTACCACAGGATATGTAACTACAGATTATACTTCTATCTCACCATTTGTTACCTCTATTTCATTTCTTCTTTTATTCATGGGAGCTTCAGCAGGGTCTACATCTGGTGGGATTAAATTGATTCGACACTTAGTATTTGTTAAAAATAGCTTCCTTGAATTCAAGCGTCTATTACATCCAAGAGCTATTGTACGCGTAAAGCTTAATAAAAAACTTGTCCCTGGTCGGATTATGACGCACATACTAGTATTTCTGCTTATTTATCTAGGAGTTTTTGTAGTGGGTACTATTATCATTTCAACTTTGGATATGGATTTCTTATCCGCAGCTGGTGCAGTTGCTACTTGTTTAGGAAATGTAGGGCCGGGTATAGGAACAGTAGGGCCTGTAAACAATTTTGCTCATGTAAGCGATCTTGCCCAGTTGATTTTATCATTTATAATGATCCTAGGGAGACTAGAACTTTTTACCATCATCATTTTATTTACCCCGTTTTTTTGGAGGAATAATTAAAGCTTGTATTTTCTTTGGGCTCGAGCCCAAAAAGGATTATTCTTCTTGATCTGCTTTCAGGTGTTTTAATTTCTTATCCTCTACCTCTTTGTTAAGAAACTGGTTCAACTGATCGATATCAAAGTTCCCTTTGATTTCCCCTAGCTCATTTATTTTAATATCGAAACCTTGCAATTCTTTATGCACTTCAGGTTCCCCTTCTTTTTTCATTTTTTTCGGCATTGCTTTTTTCTTTTATAACGATTTTTTTATTGTACAAGTTACTGTGGTAATAAGGAGTTCAGATTCTAACCGATCATTTTTTTACATAAGTCCATTTAATTTCCATTTCTTTTGGCTGAGACCAAAGAGAAGTAAAAGAATTTTGTACAATCAATGATTGTTCAGGCATCCAAACAATGTTTTTTATGGAGCTCGAAATTATAGATTCACTTTCATACAGTACCTCTATAGATTGTATCCTGTTTCCTTTTTTTAAAATCGTACAATTTTTAATTTCAAAATGGTCTTCTTTCGTCACATAACTTATTTTATCCGGGCTTTTGCTTACAGTATATTTATCATATTTCCTTGGATGATTGATGTTAAATTGTTTCATGAATTCAAATACGTTTTTCAAATCAGCACTGGACAATTCTTTCTCTTCCTTCTCTCCTGCCATTTTTATTGTCCTATTGACATCAACATAGGAAGCATTATCATTCAAAAGTGAATCCACAAAAACACTTATATCAAAAAAAGAATCTTCTTGATTGATTGTTGCTTTATCTGCACACGAGGTCACAACAATAAAAAGACTTATCAATACTGCTGTCCATTTCATTTTAATAAAGATTTTCCTGTCATTAATTCATCTTTGGGGACACCCATCAATTCAAGAATGGTAACAGCTACATCCGCTAGTTTCCCATGATTTAATTGTCCCTTAGGATGATTGTTTACGTAAAGTATAGGCACAAGATTAGTTGTATGTGCCGTATGTGCGGAGCCATCAGGATTTTTCATCATATCAGAATTACCATGATCTGCTATTACAATAATTTCGTAGTCGTATTCTAGTGCCTTTATAACGCATTTTTCCAAACATTTATCCACCGTTTCAGCAGCAACAACAGCTGCATTAAAGTCTCCGGTATGGCCCACCATATCTGTGTTAGCGAAATTCAAACATATAAAATCAGGAGCTTCTTCATCAATCCTGTTTGTAACGCGTTCCGTGATTTCTGGAGCACTCATTTCTGGTTGCAAGTCATACGTAGCTACTTTTGGGGAAGGCACCAAAATTCTAGATTCGCCTGGAAATTTCTTTTCTCGTCCTCCCGAAAAGAAAAAAGTAACATGGGGATATTTTTCAGTTTCTGCAATTCGTAATTGGGTTAATCCATGGTCTGCAATCACCTCACCTATCGTTTTAGCAATTTTATCCTTAGTAAAGATAACGTTGATATTTTTAAAATTTTCATCATATTCCGTCATGGTATAAAACGCTAAATTCATTTTTTTCATCTCATATTCAGGCATATTTTCTTGTGTAAGAACATGCGTTATCTGCCGCGGACGATCGGTACGAAAATTATAAAATAGAACAGTATCACCTTCCTTTATTTGATTAGGATTTTCTCCATTTTCTATAGAAATAGGCAACATAAATTCATCGGTAATTCCATTTTTATATGAAGCCTCAATTGCAGCAACGGGATCAGCCCATTTTTCACCTTTCCCATGAACCAAAAGATCATAAGCTTTTTTAATGCGTTCATATCGATTATCTCTATCCATTGCATAATATCGCCCAACAATTGATGCCACTTTTGCTTTACCTTGAGTAGCTGAAAGCAGCTTTTCCATATAGCTTTTTCCTCCATCAGGAGCCGTATCTCTACCATCCATAAAACAATGAATGTAAAGGTTATGGAGCCCCGACTCACTTAACATTTCAACTATGGAGATAAGATGATCAATATGAGAGTGAACTCCCCCATCCGATAAAAGGCCCATGAGATGTACGTCCTTATTTTCTGCTTTTGCACCTTTGACAAGTTGTTGCACTGTATGTTCTTGGATAAACGTTTTTTGGGCGCAAGCCTTATTAATCCTTACCAATTCTTGGTCGACAATTCTACCTGCACCAATATTTAGATGGCCTACTTCTGAATTTCCCATTTGACCTTCAGGTAATCCTACTTCTTCTCCATAAGTTACTAAAGTACTTGACGGATATTCTTTAAGAAGTTTATCATAAAATGGAGTGCGAGCCTGATGAATTGCATCAACTTCCTTATTTTTTCCTATTCCCCAACCGTCAAGAATGAGTAGAAAGGACTTTTTATGTGTCATAGAGTAAAGATTTGTGATTTTGAATTTATTACGAAATCAGAAATTTGTACAAAATTTGAAACTTTAAGTTGTACTTGATTCGTTTTATAAATGAAAGCTATTACAGCGAAAACCATAATTGCACCCTCTTATAAGTAGGTGTAAAATTAAATAAAGAAAGATGAAATATTTATTTTCTATCGTATTAAGCATATTTTTTATAGGAATGGGTCAAGCCCAAAATATTTCCGGTTATTTTAAAGATATTGCGAAAAAGGATCTTTCTGCGATTACAGAAAAGTTTAGTGAGGATATGGAAGTGTGTGTAAATGACTCGCAGGAATTCATGGATAAAGCAGAAGCAATTGCTGCTGTCAAATCCTTTTTGAATGAGATTGAACCCATTTCAGGAAGTGAGTTACATCAAGGAAGTTCCAAAACAAAAACCTCTCAATACAGGGTTGGTCAGCTTAAATCTGCTAAAGGAAATTTCCGTGTATTCATCTACATTGAAGGTGAAAAAGATGATTTCGAGATCGTAGGATTACTCTTTAATCCAGAATAATGCTCTGTATTCAATAATAATGACTAAGGTACTTTAACCCGTACTATGCAATAGAAAAACTATCTATTTTCATTTTTCAAATTGAAAAAGAAAGGAATCCGCTATTCCTCATTGTTTTCTTAAGACGTTAGGTCAATTTTTATTAATTTTGCGTTCGTTTATTCAAGAAAAAAGCGCGTTGGCTCGAGCTTTGTTCATTAATCATTTTTAGACAGAAAAATATGTATCGATCGCATACTTGCGGAGAATTGAGGATTTCAGATGTAGGAGCATCTGTAACACTAAGTGGCTGGGTTCAAGCAACTAGAAATTTTGGAGGGTTAACATTCGTAGATCTTAGAGACCGATATGGCATTACACAATTGGTTTTCAACCAAGATGAACAACCAGAATTGGCAGATCAGGCGAATCGACTAGGAAGAGAATTCGTGATCAATGCAGAGGGTGTGGTAAGAGAAAGAAGTAATAAAAATCCGAATCGTCCCACAGGAGATATTGAAATAGATGTTCTGAGATTTTCTATTTTGAATGCAGCAAAAACACCTCCATTTACAATAGAAGATGAAACAGATGGAGGAGATGACCTTCGAATGAAATACCGATACATGGATATCAGAAGAAATCCTGTAAAAGAAAATCTCATCTTCCGTTCGAATCTTTCCTTACAGACAAGATTATATTTAAGTCAACAAGGATTCGTTGAAATCGAAACACCAAATCTTATCAAATCTACACCAGAAGGAGCTCGAGATTTCGTCGTACCAAGCCGAATGAATCCTGGGCAATTTTATGCGTTACCGCAATCCCCTCAGACGTTCAAACAAATTTTGATGGTAGGAGGAATGGACAAATATTTCCAAATTGTAAAGTGTTTCAGAGATGAAGATTTACGGGCTGACCGACAACCAGAATTTACGCAAATAGATTGTGAAATGTCCTTTGTTACCCAAGAAGATATATTGAATACATTCGAAGGTCTTACCAGGCATTTATTCAAGCATACCCTTGATCTTGAGTTAGGAGATTTTCCTAGAATGTCATATGATGAAGCGATCAAAAGATATGGAAGTGATAAACCTGATTTGAGGTTTGACATGGAGTTTGTTGAGTTAAATGAAGTAGCACAGGGGAAGGGATTCGGAGTATTTGACAATTCTGAACTGGTTGTAGGAATTACAGTAAAGGGTCAGGCTGATGCCTACAGCAACAAAGACATCAAAAAATTGACAGAATGGATGCAAAGACCTCAGATAGGTGCTAAAGGATTGGTTTACATCAAGTATTTAAATGATGGTGTTAAAAGCAGTGTAGGTAAATTTTTCGATGATGATGAATTGAATAGTTGGAAAGAAAAACTAGAAGCTGAAACAGGAGATATTGTATTTATTTTATCGGGTGAAGAAGAAAAGACGAGAAAGCAATTGAATGAACTAAGGCTTGAGATGGGGAGAAAGCATGATCTCATAAAAGAAGGTGATTTTAAGCCGTTATGGGTAGTAGATTTTCCATTATTGGAATGGGATGAAGAAAGCAATAGATTTCATGCAATGCACCATCCATTTACGTCTCCTAAAAAAGAAGACCATCAGCGCATGCTAGATGGAGATCATGAAACGATGAAAAGTTTACGAGCGGATGCATATGATCTTGTGATTAATGGATCAGAAATAGGAGGTGGTTCTATACGTATACACGATAGAGCTTTACAATCTAAAAATTTTGACTTACTCGGCTTTTCGAAAGAAGAAGCAGAAGCACAATTCGGTTTCTTAATGGGAGCATTTGAATACGGCGCTCCACCACATGGAGGAATCGCTTTTGGATTTGATCGTTTATGTGCTGTGATGAATGGTCAGGCAAGTATCAGAGATTTCATTGCCTTCCCTAAAAATAATCAAGGAAAAGATGTAATGATTGATGCTCCTTCTCTTATAGATGGCGAGCAACTTGATGAACTAAATCTTGCGTTGAATCTTCAAGAAAAAGAAGACTAAGATGGCAAAACAACTTTATAATGTGACTGTTTTAGTAGAACATGCTAGGGTTGAAGAATGGTTATCCTATATGACAAAAGAGCATATTCTTGATGTTATGAATACAGGATGCTTCGAAACATTCAAACTGAACAGATTAAAGTTTGTTGATGAAAAAGATGGATTGAGCTTTGCTGTTCAATACGTAGCACCAAGTGAACAAAAATTGCAAGAATATATGGGGACACATGCCCCTGCATTACAAGAAGATCACAAATCAAAGTTCGGAGAAAGTGCCTTGGCATTTCGAACAATAATGGAAATTTTACACGAAAGTAAGTAATTAAATTTATGGTTGAATTCAAGTATACAGAAGAACACGATGCAGTAAAAGAAGCTGCTCGAGAATTTGCAAATAGGGAGTTGAAACCTGGAGTGATCGAACGAGATTCTAAGATGGAATATCCTACAGAGCAAGTAAAAGGTATGGCAGAAATGGGATTTCTAGGGATGATGACAAGTGAGCAATATGGAGGGGGTGGAATGGATACCTTATCCTATGTGATTGCAATGGAAGAGATAAGCAAAATTGATAATTCTTGTTCTGTAATTATGTCTGTAAACAACTCATTGGTTTGTTGGGGACTAGAAACATATGGCAATGATGCTCAAAAAGAAAAGTATTTACCAAAATTAGCGACTGGTGAGTGGATAGGGGCATTTTGTTTAAGTGAACCAGAAGCTGGATCCGATGCAACGAGTCAACGAACAACAGCGGAAGATAAAGGCGATCATTATATCTTAAATGGGACCAAAAACTGGATTACGAATGGAGGAAGTTCCAGTGTCCATTTGGTTATTGCTCAGACAGATAGAGATAAAGGCCATCGCGGGATAAATGCATTTATAGTTGAAACCGATTGGGAAGGTGTAACAATAGGAGGAAAAGAAGATAAACTAGGGATACGATCGAGTGATACGCATACAATTATGTATAACGATGTAAAAGTTCCGAAAGAAAACAGGATAGGCGAAGATGGATTTGGGTTCAAATTCGCAATGAAAACCTTATCAGGAGGAAGAATCGGAATTGCTGCTCAAGCGCTGGGAATTGCAGCTGGAGCCTATGAATTAGCTGTAGCTTATGCTCAAGAAAGGGAAGCTTTTGGAAAACCAATTGCTAAACACCAAGCTATTGCTTTCAAACTTGCGGACATGGCAACTGAAATAGAAGCAGCTCGATTACTTGTTCATAAAGCGGCTATTCTAAAAGATAAAGGAGAAGATTATGTATCAGCTGCCAGTATGGCAAAACTATACGCTTCTCAAGTCGCTATGAAACATACCGTAGAAGCCGTACAGGTACACGGTGGATATGGGTTTGTAAAAGAATATCATGTAGAACGATTAATGCGAGATGCTAAAATCACTCAAATCTATGAAGGAACAAGTGAAATCCAGAAAATGGTCATTTCAAGAAATATATTGAAAGGTCAATTGTATTAATGGAGCAATAAGATTTCATAGACAAAAGTGTTAAGAGACTCATAATGTTAATATTATGAGTCTTTTTTAATTAGAATTGACCAACCTCGAATAAAAAATTACCGTCTTTATTGAAAAAAGTAAAGCTTATGAACAACACAATTTTAATTTTGATCCTTTCTGCAATCAGTTTTTTATCTGTTTCATGTGTTGATCCTGGAGATTTAGTCCATAATGAACCAGCACCTTATTGTGAATTTATTCAAGACGACGAAGCCGAGGATGGAGTAATCGATGAAACCGAATCAATGATTATGGAATCCTGCATTGAAAATGCTTTTTCTACCAAAGAAGAAATCGAAGAAAACTTAATTGGAGAATGGTTATTAATAGGTCATGGTCAAGGCTGGTTTACAAAAGGCACTCAACCTTGTTCGTATATCATCATCGAAAAAAATGAATTAACCTTCCATTTCGAAGATGAAAACATAGACTTGACAGTTACTAGCGAATGGGAAGTGGAAGTAAATGAAGCACCTTCTGGTACATTCTTCAAATTAGAAATTGATTCTGAAGAAAAACATGAGGCCATTAACAATACGATCTTCTCTCCTGATTATATGTTTAGCAATTATTTATTTGTAGA
>JAHDGD010000149.1 GCA_020627825.1 Saprospiraceae bacterium | reverse complement strand
GTGATGACAGCATATCTCTCCTATCGTCGAGAGACGCTGCATACCATCATACGTTCTCTGCAAGCAAAAAAAAGAAAAAAAGCCACCCTCAAAAAGCAAAGAGTCTTGCAGACACATTGCTTTTTCTGCCACCCGCATCTAAACCCACCCACCACCCCATGAATATTTTATACACCATATAATGGAGAGTATTATATCATTGATTACCTTTACAAGCAACTACATAAGTTAAAATGAACAGAATTAAAGAAGTTCTTGAGGCTAAAGGAATTAAACAAACTTGGTTAGCAGATCAAATCGGTAAAAGTTACAATATGGTAAACCGCTATGTTGGAAACAAAATACAACCGAGTATTAAGGACTTATTCCTTATTGCTGAAGTATTAGGCGTGGATCCAAAAGAACTACTTAAAACAGATAACGAGAAATGATATTAGATAACGAAAATGAAAATCTAAAAGTCCACGAGTGGATTGCGAAATATACTGAAGAAGGATCTCTTGATATAGTTACGGGTTATTTTACGATAGGTGCATTAGCATTTCTATCTAAAAAGACCAATGATAGAATCAACAAATACAGAATGGTACTTGGAGACATTGTTAACATAGACACTATTGATGAACGACCTTTGGATCTGTTAAACGAGAATATTACAATAGAAGCAGCTTTACAATTAAGTAGTATAGCACAAGAGGCGGTAAATTTCTTAAAGCAAGATAATGTCATCGCCAAAACTCTTGAACCAAACTTCTGTCATGCTAAAGTGTATTTGCATGATGCGAAGAATGACGATAGACATAATTATTTTATATCCGGAAGCTCTAATCTTACGGAAGCTGGAATAGGACTAAAGAAAACCAATAATATTGAATTGAATATTGGTAAGACAAACAAAGACCTTGAATACGTAGAATTAACGAAATGGTTCGAAGAACTTTGGAATAGAAAAAATGCACATAAACAGAAAACACTAATCCATCCCAATGGAAAAAGAGAAAAGGTTGATTTTAAAAAGTATCTAATCTCCGAAATAGAAAGAATCTTTGTAAAGTATACTCCAAGAGAAATATACTATAAAGTTCTCTTTGAACTATTCGGTAACCAAGTTTTAGAAATAGAAGATGACCCAAACTTCAATAGACAAATTGGAAGACTTGAAAACAGTGTAATCTATAATACATTATACAACTTCCAGAAAAAGGGGGTTCTGAGTTTAATCAGAATGCTCCAGAAATATGATGGTGCAATATTGGCTGATGCTGTAGGACTTGGTAAAACATGGAGTGCTTTAGCAGTTATGAAGTTCTTTCAACAACAGGGAAGAGAAATAATATTACTTTGTCCAAAGAAATTAGAGCAGAATTGGAGACGATATAGATTGCATCAAAATTCTAAATTTGAAAATGACAAATTAGATTTCTTTGTGAGATTTCATACTGACATGTATGAACAACGATTGGAAAAATACAACGACCGAGATGATAAGTATTTTCAAAATGACAAACCTAAATTAATCGTCATCGATGAAAGTCACAATCTCAGAAATAATAAATCTAATCGATACAAGTTCTTGATGGAAAACCTTATCCAACCAAATGAGGATATAAAGGTCTTATTACTTTCTGCAACTCCAATCAACAATTCACTTAATGACATAAGGAATCAATTTAGTTTAATGGTCAAAGGGAATCCTCAAGGCTATTACGATTCTCTTGGAGTGAGGAACTTAGACTTTGCGTTTAGATCAGCACAACGTGCCTTTAATGAATGGAGAGAACGACCGAATCCAATAATTGGAGACTTTATAGAAAAATTGCCTGACAGCTTCTTCACTCTTACTGACTCCCTAACAGTAGCAAGAACTCGGAAGATGATAGAAGGAGAACAAGAAGATCTTGTTTTTCCTACTAAGGCAAAACCAATCAATTTGTTTGTCACTCCAAGTCAACTTGGAAATTTTGAATCCTTTGAAGAGTTATTTAATCACTTCCCACCCATGTTGTCTGGATATCAGCCGTCATTCTATTTGGCAGACGAGGAAGATGATGAGAAAGAAAAAGATGTACTTCAAAATGAAAAACAAAGAGATCGATTCTTAGTAAAGATGATGTACATCTTAATGGTCAAAAGACTTGAATCAAGTTGGATTTCTTTTCATTCGACTATCAAGAAAATTCAAGCACATCATCAAAATGCATTAGATAAAATCAAGTTGTTTCAAGAAGGAATGCAATCGCAAGATGATACTGACCTAAACAGCCAATCATTACTATTTGAAGATGACGAACTAAGTAGCGAAGTAGAAGAACTCACATTAGGTAAAAAGAGAAAGGTAAGTCTTAAGGAAATTGATGATGCAGGGAATCTTGACAATTATAAAAGTGATCTAAAAAATGATATTGAAGCATTAGATAATATTGTATCTAATCTGGATAAGTTTCAAAAGAAAATCAGTGATGAAACTATAGTTCCCAACAACTTAACATCAGCAGACACAAAGCTCGCTGAACTAATAAAGCAAATTAGGCATAAGAGACAACAGGCAAAAAATAATAGCAACCAGAAAGTTGTAATATTTACAGTATATAGAGATACCGCTGAGTATTTGTTCGATCAATTAACTACCAGAGGATTTGATAAAGTTGCCATGGTAAGTGGCACAGACACAAAACGATGGGACAGCACCGAAGTAACAAAGAATTTTGAACCAATATTAGAGAGGTTTGCTCCATACACTAAGCTGTTCAAAGAGAAGGAATGGCCTATTAACTCAGATACATCATATTCTGAATGGATAAAATGGGTTTCAGAAAACGACCCTAAAACTTATAAAAAAGTAAGAAATCCAATTGATATTCTTATAGCTACTGATTCATTAAGTGAAGGGCAAAATCTTCAAGATGCTGATATGGTGATCAATTATGATATCCATTGGAACCCTGTTCGTATAATCCAAAGATTAGGTAGGATTGATCGACTTGGTTCTCCCAATAAGGAAATATTCAGCATCAATTTTTGGCCATCTAACAATATCAATAGCTACTTGAACTTACAAGGTAGAATCGAAGAACGGATGGCCGCTATGAAGTTAGCGGGTTCGGAGGTCGATGAACAATTCTCTGATACTTTCAAGGCGATGGCAGAGAATGAATCACTGGATCAAAAGATGAAAGATCGTATGATGCGACAAATGGAAGTAAGCTTAGATGACTTAGACGGTGAAGAGTCTTTTGGCTTTGATGATTTGTCTTTAGAGAGATACCGTCAAGAATTACTGGAAGAATTCAATAGGGATAAAGAGAAATACAAAAGAATGCCTAAAGGAGTTTACTCAGGATTCAAAGCTGACAACACAATTTGTGCTAAAAATGGATTAATAGCTTTACTGGCATACCCTACAAAACCCGCAAATGCGGATAATCATTCATACACTTCATTTGACTTAATATACATTGATGAGAAGGGAGACAGAATACTCGCTAATCAAAAGGAAGTTTTGGACGCCATTACATTCCATAAGGACTCTGATCGGTATGTACCTGAACAAGTGGATAAAGGGGATGAAAGATCAATCTCGAAATTAGTAACGAGTCTGAAAACCTATCTAAAGAATGAATCTATAAATCATGAGGTAATGGAGGACGGTTCTATTAAAGAGAAGATGGGCTCCGAGGCCAAAGATGTATTATCAAAGCTAAAAAGAGGAAACAAAAATGCCCTCTCCAGAATAAAAGAAGGAAAGACAACAACTGAAAAATATCAATTGGATCAATTTGACTTAATTACTTGGTTCATTATTACAATATAAATTATGAAACTAAACTACTTCAAGGAAATAAAGTTCCTTCCTGCAATAAAAGCCCTACTAAAAGAACTTAATGTTCCAGTAAATTATATAACGGATGAACCAGCGTCTGCAAAGGAAATATTAGAATATACCTATAAGGATAACGAGACATTTCAGCTGATTGAGGACGTTTACTTCGTTGGAATGGTCGATGATGCAGCATTCGAAGGAAATGAAAGTTTTGATCATAAGAAAATCAAGTCCGACTATGATGGTATCTTATTCTTTGGGGTAGAGTTAAAGAATAGAGGAAACAACCTTCTACCTACAAGGACACAATTGGCAGATATAGCAAGAGCTTTCAATCGAGAATTCCACTTTACTCCTGTGGTTGTGGTATTTAAGTATGCCAATGAAGACGAGTCTTTTATCTCTTTTGCCAATACGGAGAGAATTAAATACAAGCAAGAATGGAGAGAAGGAGAAAAGGCTGGTAAAGTTTCTATGCTAAGAGATATCTCTATAGAAAAGCCACATAGAGGTCATGAAGACATTATCAATGCTCTAAGAATCACTACTTCTGGCAAAAAAGCGATTCGGTCTTTTGATGCATTGTATAAGTATTGGCAAGAAGTTTTTAGTGTCAATATTCTCAATAAAAAATTCTACCAAGAATTATCCAATTGGTATTTCTGGGCGATCAAAAATGTAACTTTTCCATCTGAGCCAACATTGGACGACGTTATCAAAAAGTATGGTCAGCCTGACCATGATAAATTAGCAGAGTTAATCAATGAGCACAATGCGACCAACGTTATTCGTTTGCTCACTCGATTGTTATTTACGTGGTTTATCAAAGAAAAGAAGCTGATTCCAGAATCGCTATTTGATTTGGATTCCCTTCAAAATGAAATCCTAAAAGATATCAACCCTTATCAACAAGAGGGTATGTTCAAACATGCCAGTACAGATAGCATCTACTATAAAGCGATTTTGCAAAACCTTTTCTTTGCAAGCTTAAATTGTCCTATAGAAGCTGATGCAGTAGACAAAAGGAAGAGAGGATTCCGAGGGGATGGCTATGGTACTCATAGAGGCATTGATTATCTGATGAGATATAAGAAACAGTTCAAGAATCCTGATGCATTCTTAGACTTAATGAATCAAACTGTACCCTTCCTTAATGGTGGTTTGTTTGAGTGCTTAGATGACAAATACCAAAATATCTACATCGATGGATTTTCCGATCAAATGACCAAAGGTCAACAGTTAATCGTACCAGACTACCTTTTCTTTGGCTTGGACACTGAAGTGGATTTAAGCCAAGACTATGGATCGAAGAATAAAAAATATAAGAAAGCTGCCGTAAAAGGCCTAATCAACATACTTAAGTCCTACAAATTTACCATTACAGAAAATACACCTATTGAAGAAGAAGTAGCTCTTGATCCAGAGCTATTGGGCAAAGTATTTGAAAATCTACTGGCAAGTTATAATCCGGAGACAAAGTCTACTGCACGGAAGCAAACAGGGTCTTTCTATACGCCAAGAGAGATTGTTAATTATATGGTAGATGAAAGCCTGATCGCTTATCTTAAAAATGCCATTGATGATTGGGGGATAGACAAGAAGGTTGTAGATACAAAGTTACACCAACTCACATCATTTGATCCTGTCAATCCATTTGAAGACAATACACAGTTATCGCAATTAATTATAAAAAATCTTGATCAATGCAAAATACTTGACCCAGCTTGTGGTTCAGGAGCTTTCCCTATGGGAATACTACAAAAGATGGTGCATATCCTACAAAAGCTTGACCCAAGCAATGAACATTGGAAAGAAGTTCAATTGGGAAAGGCCATACAAGCATCCAAAGAGGCGTATGACATTGAGGACAAGCAAGAAAGAGAAAATAAATTAATTGAAATAAACGATGCTTTCGATAACAATATCAATGACCCTGACTATGCCCGTAAGCTGTATTTGATTGAGAACTGTATCTATGGTGTAGATATACAACCTATCGCTACTCAAATTTCAAAATTAAGATTCTTTATATCTCTTGTAGTTGATCAAAAGAAAAATGACAAAGCAGATAACTTTGGTATCAGAGCTCTACCAAACTTGGAAACCAAATTCGTAACTGCCAATACCTTAATAGGCATTGAGAAGCCTCCAGCTCAGGCAAGCCTGTACGATACAGATTCCATAAAAGAACTGGAAAGAGATCTAAAATCTATACGACACAAGCTCTTTGGAGCAAGATCCAAGGATACGAAATTAAAATACCGAAAGAAAGATGAAAAGCTTAGAAATGCCATCTCAGAAGAATTAAAGAAAAGTGGATGGCACAATGAAACTGCCGATAAATTGGCTTCATGGGATCCATATGATCAGAATGCTTCGGCTTCCTATTTTGATCCTGAGTGGATGTTTGATGTGAAGAGTGGTTTTGATATTATTATAGGGAACCCACCATATGCTTCTGCAGTCACGATGGCAAGATCTGAAAGTATAAAAAAGAAATACAAAAAACTATTTCCATTAGCAACAGGTGCTTATGACATATTTATCTTGTTTTTATATAAAACGATAAGCTTATTAAATGATTCGGGTTTTTATACTTGGATTATACCGAATAAGTTTCTTATAGCTGATTATGCAAAAAAAACTAGGGAATATTTAATCAATAATGGGCTAAATTATTCAATAGATGTTTCAACTTTTAATGTATTTGAAAATGCAAGTGTATATCCAATTATTATTTTAGGAAATAAATACAATAGCGACACAAACTTTCAAGAATATCTATTAGAACAGTATACAGATCTTGAGAAAAGAATCTACAAACTTCCAGTAAAACTCAAAAAACATAGTTTGATAAAAGACTTTAATTTAAAACTAGCTTCTGGAGCCACAGGATTTGAAGCAAAAAAAATAAAGACAATCTTAAGTGATATTCAAGTAAACAATTCCATACCCTTTACTGTCAGTGGTTGTATCGACCGCTACATGGTAAAGAATCTAAATGTCAGATTTATGGGATTAAAACTGGAATCAGCATACGTTAAAAAATCCAATATTATCGCAGATTCAAAATGGAGGATGTGGTCAAAGCCAAAAATAATAGTGGCCGGAATGACTAAGGAAATAGAGGCAGTTTATTCAGAAACTCCATTTGGTTTAGGGGTAGGTGTTTATTGTATTTATGAATGGGGTGACTATAACCCTTATTATATTACTGCGATACTGAATAGTTCTTATCTCACATATTACCTAAGAATTAAATTCAAGGATAAACATCTAGCAGGTGGATATCTAGCAATTAATAAATCAACTCTTGAAAAACTACCCTTTGTAAAAAAGAGAAATGAACAATCTATTGAATTCATTTCCAGACTGCTACATTTTGATAATAGCTCAACGGAAAGTAAAAGAGTAAAAACCATCTTAGATTTTGCAATTCTTGAATTATTTTTTGAAGAACATATTAAAGAACTAGAAATTGATGTTTTAAAATCAATTGACCACGATGTTAAAGAGTTCTGCGATAACAGAAACAATATGAGCCAACAAGATGCAGAAAGCATTATAAGAAATCTTGCAGCTAAGTGGACTCACCCAGACAACGTAGTTCGTAACCGAACAAAACTCTTTGCAGTACGAAGCCCTGAAATCCTTAAGCCTATATTAGAACGCTAAGAAATGAAGAGGATCAAAGAAATCAAGATTAAGAATTTCAAGGCGTTTCAAGCTGAGCAGATATTTGCTATCGATGGCAAGAATGTCTTAGTGTATGGTAATAATGGAGCAGGTAAATCTTCTTTATTTTGGGCATTATACACAATTCTACAAAGTAGTACTAAATCAATTCCTGAAGTACAAAAATATTTTGAAATCTTTGATGAAGGAAACAGAAGTACACACCAATCATTGAAAAATGTCTTTGTTAATGAGAATGAAGATTCATATGTTAAAATCACTTCTATAGACGATGATGCTGTTGAGACAACATATACCATATCACATGGAACCATAAATACAGCTAATCCAGAAATACAGGAATTAAACTTGGCGAGCGATTTCATCAATTATAAATTACTACACAATTTCTATCGAGGATCTCATAAACAAGAAGTAAATCTGTGGCCAGTTTTTGAAAGAGATATATTCTCATTACTTACTGAAGGAACGCAAAACTGGCTTGAAGATATTATCAAAGCGGAAACAAAGGATGTCCCAAGAACCAACGGTAGAATCGTTTCTCGAGGACCCAGAAATATATACGAGAAGAAACTATCTGATCTAAATGACAAAATCGATACACTACTTCAAGAGATTGAAACTAATGCAAATGTCTTTATTAAAGAGCATTTCTATAAAGGTGATGACGTTATTAAACTGAAGTTAACCTTTGCAAAGAAATTTAATTTTGATCTGATAAAGAAAAAAATATGGGAAGAAGGAAAGGCCAGCCTTCGGCATGAGAATCTAAAAATCAAATTAGAAGTTGAGATTAAAGAAGGTGAAAATTGGAAAAAAATCAGTAGAGTTCAATCATTTCTCAATGAAGCACAGCTTACAAGAATAGCCATAAGCATTAGAATTGGAGCATTGAGATCAAGAGTGCAAGGAACAGCTTTTAAAATTTTAGTATTGGACGATATGCTAATTAGTCTTGACATGTCCAACAGAATGGATATTGTCAGAATCATACTCAACAAAGAAAATAAAGAAAGTCTAAGGTATTTCGACACGTTCCAGAAAATAATCCTAACTCATGATAAAGCCTTCTTTAATCTGATAAGAAGAAATACAGATGACGAAAATTGGAAATATTACAAGTTTCTCAAAGATGAATCAAAGAATGAAGCACCAACAATAAAAGAAGACCCTTCAGAACTTCAAAAAGCTCAAAAGGAGTTATCTGAAGGAGAATTTGAAGCCGTTGGAAATCGCTTAAGGCGAGTAGCTGAGGATTTACTTGTTCAGTTTGACGATCCAGAAATGAAGAAACTCGATAAGGAATTTGAGGGTTTGTCAAAGAAACTTGAAAAGGCAATGAATAAAATCATTACCAGGAGTCATCAGCAATTTAAGCAGAAATTTATTTCAGATTTAGAAATTGAAAAACTTAAGAAGATAAAGGAAGACTATAATGCTGATGGCACTTTAGATCAGGCTGATAAAGACAAAATAACAGCAACAAAACAAAAAGTGTTCGACTATCTAATCGAACTTAACGAAACTAATGATCGAAAAGAAAGACTAATAAAAAACACTAAGGAAATACTCGACCGTATAATGAACCCAGCTTCACATGGTGGAGGAAATCCATTATATAGAGCTGAATTAGTTGCAGCGATTGAGTCAATTAAAGAACTTAAAGCATATTTAAATGAGTAAAGCCACCCAATTGCAGCACACTGCCATCCTCGTTCCTGCGGAGTCAGAGAGCTACAATCCAACCCTCAAAGAAAACCGATAAAAAAATAAATTATACGGTGAAAAAGAAAGCCAGCAGAGAACACTATGTAAGACGGAATACTCCCTCTGGTCGTACTCCGCTTACAATTATCCGTTATAATTAATCCATCCTCAAAGTACAGCATGTTTGCATAATGCGAACCTATTCTTTATATTTGGGTGTGAAAAGAATTGTTGCTAAAAGAACACTTGTTCAATTTTGGGAAAAATATCCAGATTCTAAGAAGTATTTAGAAACTTGGTACGAAACCGTGAAAAAAGCCAATTGGGAAAGCCCAAATGAAATAAAATCGTTTTACGCCACCGTTAGTATTCTTAAAAATTCAAGAGTTGTTTTTAACATTGCAGGAAATAAATATCGATTAATAGCAAAAATCAATTATGAAAAATCATGGGTCTTTATAAGGTTTATAGGAACTCATAAAGACTATGACAAAATTGATGCAAACCAAATTTGATATGAAATTAATTAAGACTGAATCTGAATATGAAAAAGCTTTAGAAAGGTTGAATAAAATATTCGATTCAAACCCAAATTCTAAAGAAGGTGAAGAAGGTGAATTATTAATTCTCTTGATTGAGGAATATGAAAAAGAACACTACCCTATTTCAACACCTGACCCAATTGAAGCTATAAGAATTCGAATGGAGGAAATGGATTTGAAACAGAGAGATTTAATTGATCAAATAGGAACAAAAAGCATAGTTTCCGAAGTGCTCAATAAAAAAAGAAGACTGACTGTGAAAATGATAAGAAATCTATCTGAAAAATTGAAAATTGCCGCAGAGGTTCTTGTTCAAGAGTACCAATTGAAAACGTAAAGGACTAATTATAACAATAGATATCACAGCATATCTCTCCTATCGTCGAGATTCGCTGGATATCATTATACGTTACATGTAATCAAAAAGAAATAGATGATAGAAGAAGCAAAACGTAGAATAAA
>JAHDGD010000148.1:7519-10326 GCA_020627825.1 Saprospiraceae bacterium | reverse complement strand
ACTAGCCAATCGAGAGAAACATCAAGTAGCTCCGCCATTTTAGCAGCTGTTTCAATGGAAGGCTTCATTGCATTTGATGCTTTATCCCCGCTCAAAACCTTTCCTTTCTTTAACATGTTTCATTTTCATGAAAACATTTCTTATTCTAGGTGCAGTTCTATTTTGTCTATTTGCTATTTATGGTTTGATGGTGTACCGTTCCCAAAACGGAATAGAGCATTATCCATACACTCTCGTTCAGTCTTATGATGGTGTTGAAATTCGGCAATATGAAAGGAGTTTGTTTACAACAGTGACGATTCACAAGGAAGCATATGATGTGTCTTCTTCCAAGGGTTTTCGGATTTTGGGTGGTTATATATTTGGAGATAATGAGCGAAAGGAGAAAATTGCTATGACGTCTCCTGTGGTTATGTCCATGTCGGATTCGATGACGATGATGTTTATGGTGCCGAAAGAATACGATCGGGAATCTTTGCCCCAACCGAATGCACGATCGATTTCCTTTGAAGAAAAACCTCCTGTCACCATGGCGGCCATACGATTCAGAGGTTGGGCGAATGATGAAAAGATCGAACGGTACAAACAAAAATTGATCGAACAGTTACAAAAAGAGGGGATTTCCTATACAGACCGTTTCTATTTTTATGGGTACAATGCACCTTATGAAGTATTCAATAGAAGAAATGAAGTGGTGGTGGAATTGGTTGCACAAAGGAAATCTTAAGATTAAAATCATTAAAGGTTTCTCGATGCTTATTCACATCTTCTGAATTCCATTATACAGCTTATTTTGCTGATCTGTTCTCCTTGTTTATCTTTAGACCTAGCTCTTTTAAATTGATTTTATTTCATATCAAAATAATACGTGTAGTATGCGCTTGTGTATAGCTTTGATCTTTAATATTGTAGTGCTCTTTGGGTGTAAACCCCCTTCTCTCAATCAACCCATTTCTCCTTCTACTTTCTCCCATGACGTCCTCGATCTCCATGCTCATGACCTCATCAGCAACGATGCGCTTTTAGCTCTTCAATCATACGCCTCTTCTCCGCTCTTCATCCTGAAAGACAACGAGACCTATGAAGCGTTGCTCCAGCGCATCGCATCCATCCAGCAGAAAAATAAAACGCGCATTGAAGAGCAAACAGAATACAACGATTTATCCATCTCCATCGATTCCATCCGTTTCGCTACCGATTCTATCCACTTTCGCATGCACTACACCAATGATTTATCTTATGATGTTTATCGAAGCAACTTGAAAATCCGAATAACCGATCATAACTATGAAAGTCTGGTCATTAAAATCTACGATGACCTTCCTCAAACAAGCATTCCAGCAGGTACGTCCTTAATGGAACATCACTCCTTTCCAAAAGATCGACTCCCTAATCAACAACTTGCTTCGGATCCTGCACTTTATGCTTCGTTGAAAGTTTTATATCATGGCGTAACACTTGATACTATTCCATCAACTATAGAATCAAAATAAAAAGCCTTACATACAAATGCTTGCAAGGCTTTTATTTAATTTTTACAAGAGCTTTAGATCTTTTTAGAGCTCTTAAGTGTAATTACTGCCCAGGCCTGTTGTAATAGAACTTTTCTTCAACGATCTGTCCATCTCTCCATTTTTGGACTCCTACTTCTTCCATTTTCACGCGATGGCCTCCTTTCATGGTCATGTCAAACCAAGATTCAATTGTCGTGATGCCATTTTGCTCATCGGATGTAATAGAATTTACGCCACCATCATGCATTTCTTCTACTGTTCCAAACCACTGGATGATCGCTTGACGTTGAGCATCTTTACCTTTTCGAGTTTCGCCAGTTGGCATTTCGATGATCACGCAGTCATCTGCATAGTATTTTTCAAATGCTTCCATAGTACCTTGTTCATTCATCATGTTTTGGAAGTCTTGTGCTTGCTTTAAATAGCTCATTAGTTTATGTTTAAATATTTAATATTCAACGATTGATGTTTTCTTTAGTTAAATGGTATTATCCTTGAGTAAAAGAAATAGATCTGCAATATGCGAATAAATTACGATAGGCACTATAATAGCGGGGAGTAAAACATAAGGGAAATATGTTAAAGCCACATTGGGTTGATCAAAGGCAAATTGTTGAATAGGAAGTTCTGCCGATAAAATACCATTAATAAGTATAAAGGATATCAAAATAGTACCTATTACATGCCATACAATTTGAGCACGTTTTGATAAGCGTTTTCGATACAATAAAAATCCCATAATAGGAGCCGTTATGCCCATCACTATGTCAAAGTTTCGTCCTTCGAAGGTCATCAATTGGGGCACCATTTTATGGGTATACAACACAAACAAGACAATTTCAACTGGCAACCGAACACTGTGTAATAGAACACTCCATACAGTGGACTTTTGACGGTTAAGTCGTGCTCTCACTTTGGGCGTAAGCCCATAAATAATTAAAAGTGTGGAAGGCAATAATACCCATAAAAATCTTGGCGGTATAGAACGATCGTCGACATAGAATCCATTATAGGCTAGTATGGATTGCACTACCCCAAAAGCTAAAATGACGACTAGCAGACCGACCGCTTTTCCTGTCGCTTGATAAAAACAATACATAGAAAATAGTGTACATGCTATGAAAAGAATATCCAACCAAAAAGGAACTTGTTCGATCATTGCAATTTTTTTGCGGATTGGGAAGAGCTTAAAAATAATGAATATTTTTTGATTTGAATCAACGTTAAACCAGCCGCTTTGATCTCATCTTAGCACTTTTACCTCATCCCAGTATTTTAACCTCATCCCAGCCT
>JAHDGD010000148.1:0-7419 GCA_020627825.1 Saprospiraceae bacterium | reverse complement strand
TCCTTTAGGAAAAGGATGATTACAAAACACTTAAAATAAAAACCCCTTCTCCTTTAGGAGAACTAGTGCTGAGCGATGCCGAAGTAGGCTGGGATGAGGTAGTTCAAGTAACTAGTGCTGAGCGGTGGTGCCGAAGTAAGTTGGGATGAGGTTAAAAAGAACTAAATCCATTCCTTCTCCATTTTCTCCTTTCTTTGCTCCTTAATAATCCCCAAAAAAATCGCATATTTATTAATACAATTAAAATCATGTCCTCTACTACTCTCCAAAATACCTCAGAACCAGTTATTGAATTGCATCAATTGCGCAAGTATTACGGTGCTGAAAAAGGTATTGAAGATGTTTCGTTTACAGTATATAAAGGGGAGGTCTTTGGGTTTATAGGACCGAATGGAGCAGGGAAATCTACCACTATACGAACGTTACTTGGATTACTCAAACCAACGGGAGGAAGTGCCAAAATTTTGGGGCTTGACCCCATCCTACAAGGTGTAGAAATACGAGAACGCATTGCTTATCTGCCATCAGAGGTGCATTATTACGATGAAATGGATTCCAAGGAACTACTTGAATATTCTGCCCGATTTTATCCGCGTTCCAATCCTAAGTTAATTACAGAATTAGCAGATTACTTCGAACTGGACTTAAAGAAGAAGATAACGGATCTTTCTTTTGGGAATAAAAAGAAGTGCGCGATTATCCAATGTTTGTTGCATGAGCCGGAAGTGCTCATCCTTGATGAACCTACTTCAGGACTTGATCCATTGATGCAAAATCGGTTTTTTGACTTGCTTGAGGAACAGAATAAAAAAGGAGTCACGATTTTTTTTAGTTCGCACATCTTGTCGGAAATACAGCGGTTATGTGATCGAGCAGCTGTGATTCGCGATGGGGTAGTGGTGCAAGTGGAAAATATTCAAACACTTCTCGAAAAGCAGATGAAAAAAGTGCGCATTGTACTTACTCATCCTGCTACCTTACAATTTCCTAAAGGCAGTCAAAATATTACAGAGAAAGGACGTAAAATTAGTTTTGAATTTTTAGGAAAAGTGAATGAGCTAATGAATTGGCTATCTCAACATGATTTACAAGATGCTGTGCTTGAAGAACCTGATTTGGAATCCATATTTATGAACTACTACAAGCGATAAGATGATCAATAAAAACCTGTATACTAAAGAGCTCAAGCGGAATAGAAAGAACCTAGCTATATGGTCTAGTATTGTCATCGGGTTTACTTTAATGGTAGCTACGATTTATCCATTTATGGCTGAGATGGGGGAAGGGTTAAATGAGATCATGGATAAAATGCCACCTGAACTGGGTCGTGCTATGGGGATGGATGCAGCAACTTGGAGTAGTATTCTTGGATTTTATAGCACGTATTATGGCGTGTACATCATTGTGTTGATTAGTATTTTTACTGGATCCACAGCAACAACTATATTGGCCAAAGAAGAACGGGATCATACGTCGGAATTTTTAATGACGCGTCCGGTTTCTAGAAGAACTATCTTCTTATCAAAAATGGCTAGTCTATTTTCATTAAGTTTTTTGATTTACATGATACAGCTGATTGTTGCTGTAGTGGCCATTAGTTTTTTTGCACAAAAAGAAGTGGACTGGTCGATTTTTATTCGTTTGCATTTAGCTGGATTATTTTTGATGATGTTGTTTACAAGTTTGGGGGTTCTGATTTCCATGTTTGTTTCGCCTAAAAAGAATATGATGGGCGCTATTGTGGGACTTTGTTTTGGTACGTTTTTACTGGATGCATTAGGAAAATCAACTGAAGCTACGAATTGGTTGTCTTATTTTTCTCCATTTAACTACTTTAATATGACCATTGCTGAGCCTGCAGAATCCTTCCGAATTATTTCGGCTATTGTCATTGTTTTGATATCCGTTATGATCTTGTATTTTTCTAGTAAGCGTTTTGATCAAAAAGATTTTTCAAGTTAAGTACATGGGGGGAATGAAGATATTGATTGTTTTGTGGATGTTTGTTTTTCT
This sequence comes from Saprospiraceae bacterium, assembly GCA_020627825.1. Taxonomy (GTDB): domain Bacteria; phylum Bacteroidota; class Bacteroidia; order Chitinophagales; family Saprospiraceae; genus JAHDFB01. Next base: position 5,406 of record JAHDGD010000148.1, on the reverse strand, counting down.
GATGTTTATGGCCTGTGCTTCTCATAAGCTACCTAAAGAAAAGCTGTTTGGTTTTACATCGGATAAGATAATAGAGTACAGAGGGGATTCTTTGTTTATCTATATCAATCATTATATACCGTGTCCTATGCGGTATAGCATCCATACAGAGAATAAAGAAACCAATGCGATCTTAAAGCCTTATATGCCGATAACAATGAATGGCCTTCGAGATACAACCTTACATATCCCCATTCCGAAAGAGCTTCAAGCTGAATTCGATGCAACTGCTTTATATGGTGATCCTTCTTTGCCGATAAAGAATCCTGATATGACTTTTCCTTTCCCTTCAGGAAATCGATATAAGATTATTCAGGGAAATAACAGTAATCCATCTCATAATCATGTAGGTTCCAGGTTTGCACTTGATTTTTCACTTCAAGTTAACGATACAATTACTGCAGCTGCTGCAGGTCATGTAGTTGCGATGGTTGAGGGGTATGAACATGGAGGAGGGCATAAGAAATGGAAACCTTATAGTAATTATATTATGACATATGATTCAACTACGAATCTATTTTTTCTTTATGGTCATTTGGTTAAAGCTGGAAGTTTTGTAGAGCTTGGTGATTTTGTAACGAAGGGAGAACCTATAGGGTTATCTGGTCTTACGGGATATACTACGATTGAACATTTGCATTTTGATGTAAAGAAAGCAGTTGAAGGAGCACCGGGAATTGTATCAACACCACATACCTATAGTAATGGAACGAAAAGTACGGAGTTGAAGAGAGGTATGCGCGTATCAAGAAAATAATTTTTGGGCTTAAAGCCCAAAGAAAAAATGATGTGCCTCTTTTCAAGTTAATAGTAGGTTAAAGCTTCAATTCCATATAAAAGCTTACGTATTAAAGTGTAATTTTTGTTTTATATAATTTGGGCTTTAAGCCCAAAGAAAAAAAGGAAAATGAAGGATCTATATGTCTTGGTTTTGGTTATTTGTGCAATGTCTTGTCAGCAAGTTCAGCCTACAGTTAATGGTCAAAAAGATGAAAATAAAGTTGATATCCCTTTTTTACCAAAGAAAGCATCTAAAGTAGATGATCCGTATTTTGTACAAACAACAGCTGTGTTTTCAAAAGAAGGTCCGCAGTCGATCACCCGTAACATGATTCAGGATAAGGATGGAAAGATGTGGTTTGCTACATGGGAAGGAGTGATGTCTTATGATGGCCAACAATTTACGAATCATACGAATAAAGATAGCTTACGTAGATTTCATATGTTTTCCGTTCACCAGGATAAAAACAACGATTATTGGTTTGGTTCTGTCCGAGGAGGCTTGTATCGATACGATGGAAAGATATGGCAAAATATAACAAAAGCCGATGGGTTAACACACGATATTGTTTCCTGTTTTATGGAGGATTCACGTGGTGTGTTTTGGATAGGCACAGCAGCTGGGCTGGTGCAATATGATGGTGCAACATATAAGCCTCTTATGCAAGGAAGTGTTGAATTTGCTGGAGATGTCAATGATGTTGTGGAAGATAAAGATGGTCGATTATGGATAGGAACACGGGATGCTTTGTATATTTATGAGAATGGGACAACGAAAAAATATGAGGGGATCAATGGCGAATCATTGTATAATGTGCGAACGATCATTAAAGATCAACAGGACAGAATGTGGTTCGGTGGAAATGATGGATTGTGGGTGATTGATGGAGATCGTACCATACAATTAATGGATGATTTTGTGGGTTTTGTTTATCAAGATCCAGAAGGTACAGTATATGCCAGTGTTGCGAATGGAGCAGGGAGAAACTGGACATTGAATCGATTTGATGTTCGTTATACGTCTTTAGAGGAATTGATTCCGGAACAATTACTAGAGCAAGAAGGACAACTTTTTGGCTTGTTAAAAGACCGAAACGGTATCTTATGGTACGCTCATGAACGAGGAGTTAGTCAATTTACAGAATAATTTCATGTGCTCAACGAAGATCTTCGTAATACCAACACTCCACTCCTTCGAATAGAAAATCCTCTGTTCGACTAAGTCCTATTTTATGTAAAACTTTATCAGACGCTATATTTCTTTTATCAGCAGCTGCAGCAATGTGATCAAGTTTTAATTCTTCGTAGCCGTATTTCATACAAGCTTGAGCTGTTTCAGTTGCGATTCCTTTTCCCCAGTAGGCTTCTCGCAATCTATATCCTATATCATTGTACACTTGTGGTTTTCGGATGATGGTTTCTATTTTTAATCCACACCAGCCTACGAAGTCTTTATTTTCTTTGGAAATAATAGCCCATCTTCCCATACCTGTCTCTGCATATTGTTTCCATTGTTTCTCAATCATGGGCATCACTTGTTTTCGATCGGTAATGGGAGGATATAGGTTTTTTCCCGTTACGGGATCATATACTGAAATATACGTATACACAGCTGGGTTACTTTCGAGTAAGAAAATACCTTCTTGATCTAGTTCTGAGAATTCGCGCAAAATAAATCGTTCAGTTTCCAATATGATTTTTTCCATTCGTCTTAGGTTGATTTTAAAGTTTGGGCTGGGGCCCAAAAATAGGTAGAATGTTTATTTTCCTTTAGTGCATTAAGAAATTGTTAAGTAGTGCTGCATTCAACTCCATCATAATCAATAGATTACTTTTGTGATGATCAAAAAAAATAAGATTTTTTGCATCGAAAAGATAGAACTTGTTGTCCTATCTACAAATCTCTTTGTCTATGAAACATTCACTTACGCTCATGGCATATTTTTGTTGTGTGACTTATTGTTATTCACAAGAGTATATAATTTCAGAACAAAAAACTTCTCCTAGTCATCACGAGCTTATTGCCAATCAATCCACCATTTACTTCGATGAGAATAATGAAACACTAAATGAATGGATAAAAATGCCTTTTGAATGGACATTTTATGGCGAACAAGTAGAAGGTTTTCGGATTAGTGAATATGGCTATATAACGTTTTCTGAAGATGAAATGACCAATCAACCCTTGAATACCGATCTTCCAAACCCTTCATCTCCTAAAAATGCAATCTATTGTTTTTGGGATGATTTTACTTCCTTTTCATTGGTTCATATCAATGAAAAGGGAATTGCACCTAATAGGATTTTGGAAATAGATTGGCAAGGTCTTTCAAAGGAAGGAGATGAAGGACATATGCGCATCATCTTAAAAATTCAAGAAAAAACACAAGATTTCAAAATTCATATTAGGCATAATTCATTTGATTATGAAAGTATTTCTGGTACCATTGGAATGCAAAATGCTTCAGGTACAGAAGGAACGCAATTTTCAGTTAATGAATCACATGACTTAAATGGCTTCTACCTATTGTGTTCAAGGTATGACGCGCCCCTACATGATGCCGCATTGGTTCAAGTAAACCAATATACTCAGTTAAAAGCAGGCCAATATCCGATGAGCTGTGTTATAAAAAATCAAGGTATTGAAATCATTGAGTCCATAAAAATAGGCTATTCTATAAATAATGGCCCCACTAAAATTAAATCCTTTGATGATTTGTATATTTTGTCTGGTCATGATAAAAGACTATTTCTTAATGATGTATATACTATTGAGTCAGGTGGACAAGAATTGAATATATGTTATCACATTCATTCGGTAAATGGGACAGAAGATCAACGATCCTGGAATGATGAATTTTGTGAATTTACAGTAGGGATGAATGGAAATGGCCCCTATGCTAATGTAATCATAGAAGAAATGGCGTCTGCTACATGTGGTTTTTGTCCGCCAAGCAACGCCATTATAAACAGTTATCATGAACAATATCCTGATCGAATATATCCAGTAGTCATTCATTTCAATGATGAGATGCAAGGATCTGTGTCTATTGATTCTTGTTATGGAGTAAATGGTATTCCTTCTTCATTTATCAATAGAACAAATGGAGATTATAGGATAGAATCGGTTCAAGTTATGGAGTATGATGCATTAATTTCTGGTTGGCTTTCCGATAGAACAGCACAACATATATCTCTTCAATCTCTTGATTTCGATCCCATCACAAGGGATGTAGAAGCAACTTTAAAAGTTTCATATGAAGATTATGGAATTGGTGAAAATTCCAATCTTTTGTTAATGATTGTAGAAGACTCACTCATGGGAAGTGGCTATGGATGGGATCAGACCAATTCCTATAACGAAGAGGAAGGACATGAATTCGAAGGAGCAGGTTCACCAATTAAGGACTATGTCCATCGACATGTATTAAGAGAATATGTAGAAAGTGATGCGTATGGAATCCCTATTGCGGATAAACCCGTTTATAATCCTGGTGAATTTTATAAAAAAACATATTATTTCAATCTGTCGGAATCATACACTATTGAACAAGTCTACTTGGTCGCAGCGGTTGTCAAAAATACATTTGATCAATCTAATGATCCCGGAACACCAGGTGTCTATGGCAACAAGTACATTCTTGCTGGTAATCGGTTTGCATTGAAAAATATTGTAAGCACTACCAATTCAGTACAAGCAGAGCAAGAAATTTTTACATCTTATCCGAATCCAGTGCACTTAACTTTGAATATTCAGAGCAAGATTCCTCTGGTATCTACATGTGAACTAACTGTTTTTTCTTCTTTGGGGCAAATTGTCTACAAAGGGGAAATATCTGCTCAGCAACATCATATTGATGTTTCGAACTTTTCAAAGGGCCTGTACTATTGGACTATTCAATATGACGGACTACAGTATCAGGGTGATTTTGTTAAGTTTTAAAGCACTATTTTATTGGTGTTTTAGCATCAAGACCTTGATCATGTAGCTGAAGTACGTCCATTCCACCACATTTTCTTCCATTTTTTAATGCAAAGGAAAAATTGTAAAGTCTTCGGGTAATATTACCTATTTAAGAGGTCTATTTGTTATTGATATTTGTATCATCAATACGATATGAATATGGTAAAGCAAATTAACAAAGCAGATTTCAAAAACACTATTCGAAAGAATGATGTGGTATTGGTTGACTTTTATGCAGACTGGTGTGGTCCTTGTAAAGCATTAGCTCCCGTACTTCAATCGGTTTCAAATGAATTTCAAGGTAAGGCTTTGATTACAAAAGTTAATATTGACAAGAATCAGGCGCTTGCATTTAAATATAACATAAGGAGTATTCCTACGCTATTGTATTTTCAAAAAGGAAAATTGATCGGTCAGACATCTGGTTTAGCAAGTAAGCGTGAAATAACGAGCAACATAAATGCCTTATTGGCGAGTTAAGATAAAAGTATAGTAGTAGTTTAATGGAAAGTTAAAGAACTTTTCTGGGGCTTTCGCCCAAATATTAGTGTGTGTTTTATATATCCGTAAGATTAATTGAGAGAGAGTCTTGCGGTGTAAAACGCGCACTATATTTTTTTGTA
>JAHDGD010000147.1 GCA_020627825.1 Saprospiraceae bacterium | reverse complement strand
AGATTAAGCGCACTAAAATTAACACGAATAATGGATAGAGCCTATCCTATTTGCCTAAAATTTTAGCGTACTCTGAAGCATTTCGCATAATTGATATCGCTTTTTTAATCTCAACATCGCTATTTAAACTGCTTCTTATTTTTCCTTTTTGGTAGTAATATCTATTAATAATTTCTTCCTCTATTAGGTCAATTAGAATCTCTTTATTCTCATTAAAGTCATCCGCTTTGTCTTTGTTTATAACATTTTTAATGGATGTAATAGAGGATTCAGTTTCTGAAGTTAAACCTGTCTTTTCAAGTTCCTTAACCAATAATTCAAGATTTTTATCACTCTTTGAAACAAAATCAAATCCGGAATCTTTGACAAATTTTACAAATTTGTCGTATTCTTTAAATCTGTATTGATCCGCCGCTTCAATAGAATCATGTTGCGCTACAAAAGAAGTTGCATATTTAAAAATCACTTTCTCTTTAAGCAACGCTTTTACAAAGTCAGATTTATTTGGTTCTTCCAGTTTTATATCTGGCGAAACTCCGCCTCCATCAAGAACTGTTCTACCTGTAGTTGTTTTGAAAGGAGATCGCTTATCATCTGGAATATCAACAGGTTCTCCATTTTCATATTCTACACTTTGTATACATCTACCACTAGGTATATAATATTTAGAAGTTGTCAATTTTACTCTACTATTATACCCTACTTCTTGTGTATTCTGTACCAATCCCTTCCCATAAGAACGTTGTCCAATAAGAACTCCTCTGTCATAATCTTGCATAACTCCTGAAACAATTTCAGATGCTGAAGCTGATTTTTTATTGATTAATACGGTAAGAGGTGCTGTCGTGTTATACGGATCTTGTCTCGTTTCATAGGCTTGATCTCGATCACGCACTTTTCCCTTAGTTGACACGATTAACTTTCCTTTGTCAACAAACAAATTACTAACCGCGATAGCTTCTCTCAATAATCCTCCGCCATTATCTCTTAAATCTAATATGATTCCTTCAAACTCTTCTTCCGCTTCATTTTCAAGCTTCATTAAAGCGCTTTTGATATTCTTTGCCGCATCTTGTGTAAAAGTAGTCAGTGATACATATGCTATATTGCCATCTAGGATCTCATATACTGGAACATTTGGAGAATTGAACTGATCCCTAGCTACGGATACGTTTATTTTTTTCTTTGTTGTAGGGCGCTCAACTGACATTTTAACATTGGTCCCTGCAGCACCTCTCATAATTTGATTTACTTCTTCATCACTTTTCCCTATCACATTTACTCCATTTACGGATAGAATGCGATCAGCTACTTTCAGTCCTGCTTCATCCGCAGGACCACCTTCGGTTACATCTGTAATGGTCACCGCTTTATCAACAGTCCCTACTAAAATTCCTAGCCCTTCATATCGCCCTTGAGCATTGATTCGATAAGATTCTACTTGAGATTCTGATATATAATTTGTGAACGGATCGAGCGAAGAAACCATTGCATCAATTCCTATGCGCATAAGTTGTCCAGGATCAATATCCTCTACATAATTTTTGTTCAACTCTTTATAGACATTCGAAAAAATTTCGATGTTTTTTACAATCTCAAAATATTTGTCATTCGTAACTATCGTAGCTGATGCTCCCACTAGTAAGATAACGAGCGCTAAGATTCCGTATTTAAATTTCTTCATTCTTATTTAATTGTGTAACAAATATGGAGTATTCCTTATAAACCAATTTTGTATTATAAAAACATTAACGTGCTATACTTCCAACATATTTGAGACTTTAAAAATTCAATTCAATTTCAACGAGTCATTTAAAATCTTTAATATGTCATTTAGCTTCTAGTTATGATCCTATTCTTCTGTCGTAAAACTTTTTTCTATCAGTAAATTAACCCAATTATCTTCGCTAACTCCCATCAAAGTGAATTGATAATTAGTTTCGGGTTCTAGGCTAGGGTTAAACTGAGGATTTGTGATATTAAAAACAACATTGCTGGTATCATAGAATGTAAACATTTTATCTGTTGTGTATGTACCTGATATGAGATCTCCCTCTTCAGTAGAAACAACCTGAAAATAAATGATGTTTTCCTTTATTTGACCATCTTCCCACGTAAAAGTAGGAGTAACTCCATCCGGTATGACCTGCCCAAGGTCATTGTTGCTTTCTGTTGGCTTGACATTAGTTTTCAACCGAATATAAGAACACACATGAAGTTTTCCAGGTGTACGATAGGTAACGATACCTAAGCGTTCACCTTCGAAAGGCGTGTTATTAAATTTCCATAAATATCCATTGAAAATAGGTTCATGAGTTAACTCTTTAAACACATATTTTCTAAAGTCTGTAGAATCTGAAAGTTCTACCGTCTCGAAATATCTAAAATCCGTTGCACCTTCAATTGGATAGAAAAAGACATCTGTGGGATGTGCCTCATTTTCTAACAGCCCCATCATTCTTCCTCCTGCACAGGCAACTAAATCACCAATTTCAAGAGAATCATTCAATAGAATATAATCTGATAACAGATCTTGATCAAGTGTCCTTTGATGAACACAAGAACAACATATAGTTGCAACAAGCAATGATACAATACCTCTCATATTACTCTAACGTCACTACAACAATCCCTATTCTTAAAAATCAACATAACACTAAAAATGTCTTGAGAACTAGAATTTAATGATCAAGATGTATATACATTATTGAACATCCTTTTTGGCTGCTACTTCATATAATCTCAACTCTATTTGTTGAATTCCCTCCAGTTCTTCTCTTGAATTATTTTTAATCTGGATTTCATAATCACCTAATTGCTGAAAACGAAATCTTTGTTGTAACAGCAAATCAACATCACAACTAGATGAGGAGCATTTTCCTTGCCAAGAGCCCATTCCATCGGTCAATTGAAATGAAACATCATCACTTAAAGTCTTGCCATCAGGAAAGGTTGTACTTAAATCAACATAAAAATTCTGGTAGGAAAAATCCGAAGAGTGAGTGACTTTTGCGACAAGATCAAATCGACTTGATGTATCTTGTACAGGAATTTTATACTTTAATACAGTATTATAATCCCATTTTCCTTCAACCTTTTCTGTATGTTTATATTGTAATCCTTTTTCACAAGAAGAAAGGAATAAGATGCCGGCTATAAAAAGGAAATAAAAATACTTCATACCTGTTAGCTAAAATAATCTTTCATTTTCTCAAAAAATCCCTTTTCTTCTTTTCCAGGATTAGGCTTGAAGTTAGGCATTTCTCTCAATTTTTCCATCAATTTTTTCTCTTCCTTATTCAATGTTTTCGGAGTCCATATATTCACATGAATCAATTGATCTCCTTTTCCATATCCTTGAAGTTCAGGAATTCCTTTTCCTCTTAGTCTAAATATTTTTCCTCCTTGTGTTCCTGCAGGCACCTTGATCTTTACACGACCTTCTAATGTAGGAACTTCTACGCTTGTCCCCAATGCAGCATCAGCGAAATTCAAAAACAGATCATAAATGATATTTTTTCCATCACGCGTAAAATGCTCATGTGGTTTCTCTTCAACACTTATAAGCAAATCTCCTGCTGGTCCACCATTTTTACCTGCATTTCCCTTTCCCCTCATTGACAGTTGCATACCCTCTTCAACTCCAGCTGGTATGTCAATCTGTACAATTTCTTCATCCATTTTTCTTCCCGATCCCTTGCATGACGTACAATTAGCAGTAATCGTTTTACCTGATCCTCCACAACGAGGACATGTTGTGGTCGTCTGCATCGCACCTAGAAATGTTTGCTTTACTTGGCGAACATATCCACCTCCATTACAAGTTTCACATGTTTTTACAGAACCGCTATCTTTCGCACCACTTCCGTTACATGTATCACAAGATTTTTGCTTTTTAACTTTAATCTTCTTCGAAACGCCATTCGCTATCTCTTCAAGTGTTAATGCAGCTTTTATCCTAAGATTTGATCCACGTTGACCTGAATTACTCCTTGTTCTTCCTCCAGCAGAACCACCAAAGAAAGAGTCGAATGGACTACCTCCTCCACCAAATATATCTCCGAATTGAGAAAAGATATCCTCCATCGAGGCACCACCTCTACCACCGCCAAACTGCGAATTCACCCCTTCATGACCAAATCGATCATAACGAGCTCTTTTATCGGCATCACTTAATACTTCATACGCTTCTGCCGCCTCCTTAAATTTATCCTCTGCTTCTTTATTATCCGGATTTCGATCAGGATGGTACTTCATCGCTACCTTCCGATACGCTTTTTTTATCTCTTTTTCATCCGAAGTCTTCGAAACTCCTAGAATTTCGTAATAATCTCTTTTTGCCATAATTTTTTATTCTCCTACAACCACCTTCGCGTGGCGAATAATGGTGTCATTTAGATAATACCCCTTTGTTATGGTATCTACTATTTTCCCTTTCATATCTTCTGTGGGAGCTGGAATTTTTGTTATTGCTTCATGTAATTCAGGATCGAATACCTCACCTGTCGATTCCATAGGTTTCAAACCTTTTGATTGCACTACACTATAAATCTTATTATACACAAGTGTAACTCCATCTGAAAACTGCTCAGTTGAACTATCGTCTTCAGCACTGCCTTTGGCACGATCAAAATCATCTAATACCGGTAATAAATCAGACAATACATCTCTACTTGCGTTCCGCATAAAGTCCATCTTTTCTTTAATGGTTCTTTTCTTGAAATTATCAAATTCTGCAAAAATTCGTAGATACTTATCCTTCAACTCAGCAATTTCGATTTCTTTCTCTTTTAATTGCTCTTCTACGGATAACTCTTCCTGATCTTGCGTCTCTTGTTCCTGTAATTCTTGGTCCAATACCTCTTGATCTTCCTTTTTCTTATTTGCTTTCTTCTTTGCCATTCTTATTTTTTTGAACATACTCCTTTAATGATATCAATTCCCTTGCCAACAGAAGATTTGCGCCATAATGACAGCAAAAACTCTATTTTTTACTTTCCAGGAACCAAATGGTCTACTAAGTATTTTTTAACCTGCTGATCTGTCATATTAACGCCTATAATGACTCCTTCTGAATTAATCAGATAATTTGACGGAATTTCAGTTATGCCGAATTCTTTTGCCAACTCTGAATTCATCCGATCGTCCTGAAAAATATGATATTGCCACTTTAATTGATCTTTCATAATGGCTCCTTTCCAGTCGTCTTCATAAGTTTCCAATGCTATACTTACAATTTCAAATGAATCGAACCCTTCATATCCTCGTTTATTGTATTTATCATAAATCTTCACTAATTTCTTATTTGCAGCTCTACATGGAGGACACCATGATCCCCAAAACTCTATCAACACTACTTTATCCTTTGCAAATTCATGTAAATCAAATGCCCTCCCATTGATAATATTCGTTTGAATATTCGGGACTTTAGTACCCACTTGTAAATCGGGGATATGCCAGAAATACCGACCTACAAAAAAAGCAATTGCTGCAAACGGTATAATAATCCATAATCTTTTCATTACTAATCAATTTTTAAAAATGAACCAAAGCTGCTAGTGAAAGTTTATCTTTACGCGCCACAAAATTACAGTAATTATATTATATGAACATAGCTGTCAATGCGCGATTACTCTTGAATCATAGAATGGAAGGCGTGGCACGCTATTGCTGGGAAATCACCCAGTGTATGATCAGAAATTACCCAGAGCATCATTTCTTCTTGTTCTTTGACCGAGCATACGATGCTTCCTTTCACATAGCTGAAAATATGACCTGTATCTCACTTTTTCCACAGGCTCGCCATCCTATTTTGTGGAAGTGGTGGTTTGATTTTAGTTTGCCAAATGCTTTTAGAAAACATAACATCGATGTATTTTTTAGTGGCGATGGCTTCATGAGTTTACGAACTTCTGTGCCCACCTTACTCGTTTCACATGACATTGCATATCTTCATTTTCCTTCATCCATGAAAAAAGGGCATCTTAAATATTATCAAAAATTTGTTCCTATCTTTCATCGGAAAGCTCAGCACATCATAGCCGTATCGCACTCCACGAAGGACGATATTTTAAAACATTTTGGGCTCGAGCCCAAAAAAATTACAGTTGCATATAATGCGTTGCCGAGTACGATTCCTTTGGGTTTAAACCCAAAAAATAAAAGTTATTTTCTTTACCTTGGCAGTATCCATCCTCGCAAAAACATCGTAAATTTGTTATTGGCTTTTGACATCTTTGTTCAACGTTTACTCGATGAAAAATTATCACCCCCTTCATTCATTATAGCTGGAAGACAAGCATTCGGGAATGAAAAAGTAAAAAGTACTTTTTCTACTATGAGACATCGTTCTTTTGTTGAATTTAAAGGTCCTGTTTCCGAAGAAGAAAAATGGACGCTGTTAGCTGAAGCAACAGCCCTGTGCTATATTAGCAAATGGGAGGGTTTCGGCATACCTATTTTAGAAGCGATGCATGCAAAAACTCCTGTACTAACGAGTAGCGAAGGGGCGCAAAAAGAAGTAGCAGGTGATGCTGCTTTAGTGGCTGATCCACATAATATCGACTCCATAGCAGAAAATATGTACGTGATTTTTACTGATGAAAAACAACGTTCCATTTTAATAGAAAAGGGGAAGGAGCGAGTAAAAGCATTTAACTGGGAAAAAAGTGCTAAAATTATTTTTGAAGAACTGACAAAATTGGCGGTAAGTTAACAACAATTCCTTTTTGTCTTTATTACTATTTTATGTCAAGAAAAAATGCAATTCAGGTTATTGGTGCTAGAGAACATAATCTCAAAGACATCAGCCTTGAAATTCCCAAAGATCAATTAGTTGTCATTACGGGAGTAAGTGGTAGTGGAAAATCGTCTTTGGCTTTTGATACCATTTACGCTGAAGGTCAAAGACGTTATGTTGATACGTTTAGTAGCTATGTGCGTCAATTTCTAGGAACTATGGATAGACCTGATGTGGAAAAAGTGGATGGATTATCGCCCGTCATTTCTATCGAACAGAAAACTACTGGGTGGAACCCCAGATCAACTGTAGGAACAACCACCGAGATTTATGATTTTCTTCGATTATTATATGCTAGAATAGGAGAAGCCTACTCATATGAGACGGGAAAACGGATGGTCAAGTTCAGTGAAACGAAGGTCATAAATCTCATCATGAATGATTTTAGTGGCAAAAAAATCGTCATCCTAGCACCTTTAGTTCGTGGGCGAAAAGGACATTACAGGGAACTATTTGATCAAACACGCAAGAAAGGATTTACCAAGGTAAGAGTTGATGGCGAAATTGTAGATCTAGTTCAAGGTTATCAAGTAGATCGATATAAAGTACATGACATAGAAGTTGTTGTAGATCGTATTAAAGTCAGTGAATCGCGCAGAGAACGTGTCACTCAAGGCATCCAAGCTGCCATGAAAATGGGAAATGATTTCATGATGGTTTTTGATATGGATGAAGATAAAGTGCATCCTTTTTCTAAAAAACTAATGGATCCTGGAAGTGGAGTTTCGTATGAAGAACCTTCACCCAATACTTTTTCTTTCAACTCACCTTATGGTTCATGTAAAACGTGTAATGGACTAGGTAAGTTGCATTCTGCAGACATGAAGAAAGTTATCCCCAATGATTCTCTTTCGATAAATGAAGAGGGTATTCGTCCATTTGGTGAAGTGCGAAGTACGAATATGTTTAAGCAACTTCGAAAGATCGCTAAAAAACACAAATTCACTTTTTCAACACCCATAAAAGATATACCAGAAAAAGCCTTACATCTGATTTTATATGGAAATGGGAAAGGACATGCACCTACTTATTCTAAGTATGACATCATGTATGAACTAGAGGATGAAGGGATTGTCAACATGTTGGCAAGGTGGTACAACGATACGACAAGCGAAAAGATTAGAAATTGGGCATCTGAATTTATGACAATTGTTACCTGTCCTGATTGTCATGGATATAGACTTAAAAAAGAGTCTTTACATTTTAAATTAGGCGGCAAGCACATAGGTGAACTAGGGCAATACGACTTAAATGAATTATATGATTGGTTTACTACAATAGAAGATCACCTAGATGAAAAGCAAAAAAGTATTGCAAGAGATATCTTGAAAGAGATCCGTATGCGACTTGGCTTTCTCTTGCAAGTAGGATTGGACTATTTAAATTTGAATCGACCGAGTAGGACATTAAGTGGAGGGGAAGCGCAGCGAACAAGATTAGCTACTCAGATAGGATCTCAATTAACAGGCATCACGTATATATTGGATGAACCAAGTATTGGTTTGCATCAACGTGATAATGATCGCTTGATAGAAGCCTTGCGGAATTTGACAAGAATAGGAAACAGTGTTTTGGTTGTTGAACATGATAAAGATTTCATGCTAGCGAGTGATTACATTGTAGATTTGGGACCAGGTGCAGGAGTGCATGGAGGAGAGATAGTAGGACAGGGTTCGCCAAAAGAGTTTTTAAAATTTGATTCGATAACGGCACAGTATCTAAATGAAACAAAAACCATTGAAATTCCCAAAAAGAGGAGAAAAGGAAATGGGAATTATCTGGAATTGAAAGGAGCTGAAGGGAATAATCTTCAAAAGGTGAACTTAAAGATTCCATTGGGAACGTTTTGTTGTATCACAGGGGTAAGTGGCAGTGGTAAATCGAGTTTGATCAAGCACACTTTATATCCTATTTTGCGACATCATTTTTACAAAAGTACGCAGATACCCTTACCATATAAATCGTTAACGGGATTGGAACATCTGGATAAAGTTATCGAGATAGATCAATCTCCCATAGGAAGAACTCCGCGATCAAATCCAGCAACATATACGGGATTATTTGGTCCCATAAGGACCTTATATTCGAATCTACCAGAATCTCAAATCAGAGGGTACAAACCTGGTCGATTTTCATTTAATGTTCAAGGAGGAAGATGTGAAGAGTGTAAAGGAAGTGGTATGCGGGTGATCGAGATGAATTTTTTACCAGATGTTTATATCGAGTGTGAAAAATGTCTTGGAAAAAGGTATAATCGGGAAACGCTGGAAATATTATACAAAGGAAAATCCATCAGTGAAGTTCTTGATATGACAGTAGAGAATGCACAGGAATTTTTTCAGCATATACCTTCTATTCATCGAAAGTTAAAAACATTGAATGAGGTAGGACTGGGTTATATCACACTAGGCCAGCAAGCAACAACATTAAGTGGAGGAGAGGCCCAGCGAGTGAAGTTGAGTGAAGAGTTAAGTAAAAAAGATACAGGTTCTACAATTTATATCCTTGATGAACCTACAACCGGACTTCATTTCAGAGACATACAACATCTTTTGAATGTATTGAATCGATTGGTAGAAAGGGGGAATACTGTATTGGTCATCGAACATAATCTCGATGTGGTAAAAGTTGCTGACTATATAATAGATGTGGGACCAGATGGTGGAAAGCGTGGTGGACAAATTATTGCAAAAGGAACACCAGAACAATTGGTAAAAAAAGGTATAGGGTTCACTGCTGAATATTTGAAGAAAGAATTGAACTAGATTATGACCAATTTTTAGGAATGCGTTAAAAAACAGATAAGATCTCTTGCTAATTTTGATATTCTTTCTTTTCAATTTATCTTGATTCAATACAGTAACTATAAAACATTATCCATCTATGCGTTATTTGCTTTCATGTCTATTTTTATGTGTAGGAATAATACTTTTTTCGTCTTTTGAATCTCCCGATCCTAAAGATCTTTTTGAATTTGAAGAACTTCAATTAGACACTATCCCTTCAGATACGTCCATTCTATCTCCAACAAAGGAATCCGAAGAGAGAATATTTAAAGTCGTAGAAGAAATGCCTCGTTTTCCGGGATGCGAAGGAATAGAGACGATAAAGGAAAAAAGAAAGTGTTCTGAAAAGAAAATGCTGACCTACATCTACAGTAATTTAGTATATCCCAAAAATGCTCGACTTAATAAAATTGAAGGCATGGTAATTATTAAATTCATAGTAGATAAGCAAGGACATATCACAAATTCTGAAATTGCTATGGACATTGGTGAAGGATGTGGCGAAGCTGCCTTAAACGTGGTTAATAGCATGAATGAGATGAATGAAAAGTGGATTCCTGGTAAAATGAGAGGGGAGCCAGTTGCCGTACAATATAGCTTGCCCGTGAGGTTTAAATTAAGATGAATAAAGAGGTCTACTTATATGTGACCTCTTTACGTGAACAACCCATTTAAATTCTAAATTGCCGGAAATATTCATATTGAATAACGTGAATATACACCTTGAATAAAATGTTTTCTTTACTTTTTATTTTCGCAATGATACCCAAAC
>JAHDGD010000146.1:8159-10368 GCA_020627825.1 Saprospiraceae bacterium | reverse complement strand
ACAAAAAATCAAGAGAGCGACTTTATTTTTTAACAGCTTTAAAGACTTTTGGGCTTAAAGCCCAAAAAACAATTTACAGATTTAGTTTTCTATTTAATTTACGGACAAATTTAGGTTGAAATCTGAATTTTTGTTTTTGGGTATAGGCATATGAATTAGCAGTTCCGTAAAAATACCAATGGGTAAAACTAAGCGGTCGATTTTGGGTTTTTTGCGAAGGGGAAGCAATGAATTCTTGAGCTTCATCATTCAATATCGCGTTAATATCCTTCAGTGCAGACTGGTTTAATGGTTCTTTTTTTACCCAATGAAGTGAAGGGTCATTGATTTTTTTTGATCTAGATTTTCTTAAATGATAATAAGAACCATCAGCGAATACTTTTATTGCAAAAATATTATCAGCTTGATCACGTGTATACATTTCTAGAAGAAGGTTGCTATTGAGTGATTTGTCCAATCCATTGGTGATCGATAGCGCTGGTGCTTTTGTTTCTGGAGCTTTCATAATTAAATTGCTTTGGCTAGATGAACATTGAAAGAGCAGGCAAATAATGAATACGAATAAACCGATGCTAAGAAATCTGTTGCTCATATGATAAAGCTACATTTTTTATCGGTATTGGCTCATAAAATTATGAATATCTTCATTTCGTAAAAAGCGATTTCTGAAACCGCCATTTTCAAAATAGAAATCAGCTAGCTCCTGTTGTTCTTGAGCGGAAAGATGTTCGAACATTTCCTCAACTTCATTAAATCTCATTGTTTCGTCAATGCCAGCTTTCGAAAGAAGGAAGCCAGGGGTAGAGCAAATGGTACGCAACACACCTTGGAGTTCGTCCATTGTAAGACCACCATTTTCAAAGTCTTTAGAGAATGCTGCGCCAATGTGTGCTGAACTTGCTAATACGTTTTCGATAGTACCATCGATTCTTCCGCGGTCTATGCCTTTTGCTTCATATTGTTCAATCCACCACTGAATGGTTGTTTGACCAGCCAAGTGATGAGTGCCATCGGATCCAGCTTCTACATGAAAATAATCATATCCTGGTCCTATGTTGAAGCAATTTTTTAAATAACCTCCAGCATCGTGAACGGCACCATGCGTTGCGACAGCAGATCCATTTTTCACTTGACTGATTCTGTCATTTCCTCCACCTGCCATACCACCGGTAGGACTCATCAGAGAACCGAAAACTGCATCAATGGCAAAAACATCACCGATTATTTTTCCGAAAATAAGCTGAGCATTGGTTGCGGTAAAGTCAGCATTTTCAGCACTTAAGTCAGGAGAAGGGTCATCTGTAGTTTCATCATATTCTCCAGTTGCTTCAATTTTCTTAGCCTTGTAATAATCTCTTCCTTGTTGTCGAAGAGACTTGGCTTTCATGTATTGTTCCAAAGCAACTGCTGGATCAAGACCTCTTAAAGATGCGACAGTTCCTATGGCTTGGTTCAATTCGGCACCTTGAGGATTGCCATATAATACATTCATAGCCTCAATTAAAGCATTACTTTCAGCGCCCATAAATTCAGCTCCAATTAATTGAACGGCATTTTCTGGATTAATGATGAAGTCGTAGGTTCCATTTTCAGCATTGGGATCGCCAAAGAGATTGCCTTGGACACTATCACCAGTGTAATTTCTTTGGTTAAGGATTCCCATTGCTTTGGCAAGGTCATCTCCACTCATTTCTCTTTCAAGAATATAGCCCAAGCCAAAGGTACTTCTCAATTGAGCATCCATAGACTCTAATGCGGAGAACACTTTATCTTCATTAGTCCCCATCCCTTTGGTAGCATCCCAAATGTCTACGATAGATTGAGGAAAGTTATTTTCATGTCCAAAAGTAATGAGAAGATAAGCTTTCCATAGATCATGTCCACCCATTTCACTTCGTAGATCTTTTAAAGCATACATGTCGTTTTTTAGATTTCCTCTTTCAGGACAATTTCTGATTGCTTCATAAATCGCTTCTTCGTCTGTTCCTCTTTTATCGACAGATTCCTGGATAGTATCCAAAATATGTTGATAACAGCTAGAACATTCAGTAGAATTATCCTGAATTCCAGAAGATATGGAATAGGAAGGAGCTACGGTACCAGGTCCTTCTTGGGCTGCGTATAGATTATTTTCAGCAGCAGGTCTCACATTTTCTTGGGTTCTGCTAATTTGATCTAGTCTGTGCATGAAATTGAGGTTTGAATCAAG
>JAHDGD010000146.1:0-8059 GCA_020627825.1 Saprospiraceae bacterium | reverse complement strand
TGTAAGCTCTTATTTTTAAGCGATTCCACCCACTCAACACCCCGCACCAAAACCCAATTTATCCCCCGTTTCCACCTCTCACTCACCCTATACCGTACATTTTCTTGTGATTGTATCTCCTTACCTTTATCCATCTCCATTCGATACGCCTCATACTCCTGAAATGTCTCAAAAAAATACCGATTGTACCGCTCCTTTACCAATCCTCCACTTCTTTCCCTTTTTGAATTTATCCACTTCGCATATACACTCCCAAATACCCGCATCTGTTCACTTATAATTCGCCAGGGCTCTTCTAAAAACCTCAAGTTCTCTTCTTTGCCTCGCTTTGAACATACCTTTTTGTATACCGTTTTGATCGCTTTTTTAGACTTTAAACGTAAAAGAATTTGATATCCTTCGCTTGAAATATACACCCGATCAATTTCTACATATCCTCCTAAATATCGATTGAATAGAGATCGGAATCTTGCTACTTCTTCTTGGTTTTCAAAATAACAATTCCTTGAAGTCGATAAACTTTCCAACATATAATACCCTCCACATTCAAGTATTCTCGTTTTTTTCATTGCCTTTTTCTTATTAGTGTAATGAGACCTACTTTCCGTTCCAGTTTTTTGTGCTTTTTTTATTTTTTTTGTTATAAAGTGCTATTAATCATTACTTTACAAAAGTTATTTGGAGTAAGTTATATAACAAATATTTATAATGTGTTTCTTCCTCTAGAAAAATGAGCCTTTTCTCTTCGTCTAAAAGTTCATAACAACCAATCACTCATTTACATCTCGGTTCTACTCAATCTCTATAACTATTAACTTAATGTGCTATTATTTTTGGGCTCGAGCCCAAAGTAAATCTTTGGATATTTAATCATCATACATATTTCTAAAGCCCCATATTTAATGAAACATTTATTTTTATTTATAGCCCTTGTTACCCTTCTGATGTCTTGTGAAAACATAATAGATCCCATTAACACTCCTGAAATTCTTCCATGTGATTTAGAAGATATGGAATTAACTAATTGGAATGCTGAAGGTATTGATTACTTGGTAGAATGTGATGTATATGTAACTGGAACAATGTCTATAGCACCTGGAACTACTATTGCTTTTGAAAGCGAAGGTAGCTTTATTGTTGAACAAAATGGTAAAATTGAAGCCCTTGGTGTAGGTGGACAACCGATTACTTTTCGGGGAGTTCGAGATGGTGTATCTACATGGAAAGGAATTTACATAAACACCGATAACACAACTTCTGAATTTCAGTTTGCTAACTTTATAGGTGGTGGAAATGGACCAAATTTTACTCAATTTAAAAATGAAATTGCTTCTATCTATCTTGAAGGTAACATGAGGATGAACAACTGCTCTATTAAAGATACTGATGGAACTGCAATTTGGACTCCCAATGAATTTTATGATGCTCAATTGCTCTCTTTTTCTGAAAATACTATTGAAAACTGTGGTTACTTTCCTTTGTTACTTTCTGTAAATGCTTTAAAATATACTGATTTAGCTTCCTGTACTTTCAAGGAAAATGGAGATAATGCAATTGCCATAACAGAAGAAGGGGCAGTGCTAAACGAAGATTACATATTCGAAAATATCAATGTTCCCTATTATTTTCTTGCAGGTCTTGTGCTAAAAGGAAATACTAGGTTAGAAGCTGGTGTCGCATTTCAAATGCGAGCCGGAACGTCTATTGATGTTACCGCACCTCAAGCATTATTAACAATAAGCGGTACACAAACGAAAAAGGTATCCATACAAGGTAAACTAAATACTGCAGGCTTTTGGCAGGGAATATACATCGCAAATGAGCAGAATCATGTTTTTGAACATTTAGATATTTCGGATGGAGGTTCTTCTGCTAGTGGTTTCAACTCGCAGCTTGCAAACATCACAATGGAATTCGATTCTCAACTTACACTTATTAATTGCACCTCTTCTCGTTCCAATTCCACTTGCGATGTTGTTGTACATAATTTTGGCGGAAGTCCTATTCTTGATATACAAGGGGATAATATTTCTGTATGTACGGAATAATATTGCTAACTTAGAATTTCTTGTATGTAGATTGCGCGCAATGTTCTATACTGAGAAGATGCACTTAAAATGAATAGATTATGTTCACAGCTGTACTAATAGACGATGAAATCAATGCACTAAAGATGCTTGAGCTTGAATTGAAAGATGCATTTCCTCTTGTAAAAGTATTAGCGACATTTCAGAATCCTCTCGAAGCTTCTTCGTTTATTCAACTGCATAAACCCAATATCCTTTTTATTGATATTGAAATGCCCCACATGAACGGAATTGATTTTGTTCGTCAACTTGATGTTTCTTTTGCCAAAGTAATCTTTTTGACTGCTTATAAACAATATGCAATTGATGCCGTCCGATCCAATGCAATTGATTATCTGTTAAAACCACTCGATACAAATGAGTTTAAAATAGCAGTCAATCGAGCCATAGAGAAAATAAAAGATGATCAAGAAAGAAATTTTGAAAAAGCGTTTTTTGATTTAAAAGGTAACGCGAACCAACTGAAAATACCAACTACTAATGGTTTTGCCTTTTTAAAAATTAATGAAATAATCTATTGCAAATCAGATTCAAATTACACACATATTTTTACAACTTCCAAAACTTATATTGTTTCTAAAACACTTAAGTTTATTCAATCTGCCCTTCCCAAAGATTCATTTCTTCGAATTCATAATTCCTATTTAGTAAATGCTGACTATATTAGTGAATATTCAAGAAAAGATGGAGGTTATGTTGTATTAACTGATGGAACATCTCTTCGAGTATCAAATTCAAGAAAAGACATTTTTAACGTGTGAAATATTGTTGCTTTTTCTTCTTTCTACTGATCGGTCTATCGGTTGGTGCTCAGCACGAAATACTAGAAGGGAAGTTTGTTAATTACGATCTGAAAAATGGTATTAACAATGGTAGTGTTTACTCTATTACCCAAGATAATATTGGGTTTATATACGCAGGTACTTCTGATGGTGTTTTCAGATTTGATGGCCTCCAGTTTGAAAAAATTGTAAATCCTTTTCATAGCTCACAGAGTCTTGGACATGTAACTGGAATGCATTTTGATGAAATCAATAATGAAGTCCTTATTGCTAGTTATAAAGGTTTATATGGTTACTCAACTGAAAAAGACACCATACGTTTGATTGATCCTCAAGTTATCCATGATTTCGAAAAGGATACTGAAAGAAAATGTTTTTACTATGTTGGGTATAATAAGGATTTTAATTTTCTAAGAATATGGCATCCTACATCTCATAAAGTGCAAACAGTTAGATTACATGCACATGAAAGTGCTCGTGATGTAATTCGAAGTAAGGAGGATCCTGATATTTGGTTTCTTTCTCATGAAGGAATCAATATATACAATAGTAAATATGATATTGATTTTAGACTTGTTGAACCCTCTGAAATAAATAAGAGTAAAACGAATTTTGACGATTTGAGATTAATCGGTAATAAATTATATGCTGCAAGCATAGGTAGAGGTGTGCTAGAAATTGATGTGTCAACAAAAAAAATAAAAGAATTTACCTATAGAGAAAAAACTTCTGCGCGCTTCAATATGGTCCGTCATATTTCGGTACTTAATGATAGTTTATTCAGTATCGCAACATCTGATAAAGGGATAGGAACATTGAATTTGAAAACAGGTAAATTTAGTTTTTATAAGCACGATCCATCCGATTTGTCCAGTATTTCTTTGCTGAGTGGAAGAAGTACTTTTTTTGACAAGCAAGGAAATATGTGGGCAGCTATGGCTGAATCTCTTTCTGTGAAATCTCTTTCCAATGATGCTTTCAAAATCGAAACACAAGATGTACCCCTTGGATTTGTAAAAAGAGAATTAAAAGCGCGTAACGCAATTTATGTGCTCGATAGTCTGATTTTACAAGGGAGTAATAAATCGATTTTCGTGTACGATAAAGATGGTAATGCCATTGAGAATCCTTTTGAAATGCCAACTAAGGATTTTGGCATCACAAAATTTGAAACCTATTCTGACAAATTAATTTATGGATATAGTGCAAACACTTTATATAAGATTGATTTGGATTTATTTAAAATTACGAAAGTTTTAGATGCTGGAAATTTGACAAATGAATGGGATTTTAATACAAACAAAATATTTGGGGTCATTATTCGAAATGATTCGTTTTTATTGCACAATTTTAATGAATTCAGATGGGGTAGACTTACTGATTTTGAGCCCATTAGTAAAAAGATGGAATTCCATGAAGATCGCTTAATTTATTCGGTTAAATTTAAAGAAACGATCTATTTTATAGGACTTAATGGATTATATGAATTAAAGGACCATGGTTCCATAACTCGAATAGAAGGTGATCTTGATTCCTTTTTTGCTGAAAATGAAGATTTTTACATGACGGTAAGTGAAAAAGGTTTACTTATTACTTCACTATTGAAAGGAGCGGTTCTATATCAACCTGATACTAAGAAAATTCTTAAGATAAATATCGAAAATGGTGCCCGCACGAACCAGCTTGCCAGAGGGGTGGTTGATCAACAGGGTAATATATGGCTTACTTCTTCAGCCGGGTTACATGTGTACAATGAAATACATAAAACAGTATCTATTTTTGATAAACGGGATAATGTATGGAGTAATGATCTTTTACCTGATTTTATAAATAGACTAGGACCGTCAATCGGAATTTCTGTTGATCTTTCATTGAATACTTGGAAACCAAGCGAAATGCATTTAGAGGAACAAGGTCCTGATATTCAGCTTATCTCAGTAAATGGAGAAAATGAATTTCGTCAACAATACCCAGCAAGTACAGAAAAAATATCAATTCGGTATTCTACTTTTAGGTATGGTAAGAATGATCGTGATCGTTATTTTTATTCGATTAACAATAGACCTTGGCAACTACATAACGAGAAAGGAATGCTCGAATTGATTGCTCTTGAAGCGGGTGATTATTTATTACAATTTAAAATTATTGATGGATTAGGAAGAGTGGGCTATAGCCCAAAATACAATTTTTCAATTGATCGCTACTGGTATACGTCATGGTGGTTTTATGGTATCTTAGGTGGAATATTGGCTTTAGGAAGTTATTTAATTATATCTCGTTTTCAGGCTGCTAAAGAGAAAACGGAAATTGTAAAGCAAAGGTATGAAGGGATTGCAAAAGATCTAGAAAATCAAGTGATGCGTTCCCAAATGAATCCGCATTTTTTGTTCAACTCATTAAATTCAATTCGATATTACATTAAAAGTAATGAGACAGAGATAGCTGCTGATTATTTGACAAAATTTTCAAGATTAATCCGTAATATTCTAGAAAATAGTACAAAAGATAAAATCAGCTTACAAGAAGAAATGAATACTATTGCATGGTATGTTGAATTAGAAAAACTTCGCTTTAATGATAAATTTGATTTTAAAATTAACATTGCACCTGATATTCTTCCCCAGTCTATATTTATACCACCAATGTTGATTCAACCTTTTCTTGAAAATGCTATAATTCATGGTATAAATCCAAAACCAGAACCTTCAACGTTAGTCTTAACAATAGAGCATGCTGGTCAACTTTTGATTACCATCATGGATGATGGAATAGGGAGAGAAGCAGCTCACAAATTAAAAGAAAGAAACAGTCTAAAAAAAGCATCTCTAGGTCAAAATATCACAGAAAGAAGACTAGAATTGTTATCTAATAATATGAGCAGTAACATCACTATTTCCGATTTGCATCCAGAGCAAAAGTATAAAGGGACTAAAGTTGTTATTCGTATTCCTATATAATGTCCCATTTTTCACTCTATTTATATGCATTGATCAAACAAATTATATGATTTTTGACTTTTATAAAATAAAAAGTAATGGACATATTCGATGATTTGGTTCAGCAGTTTATTAGCTATTATGATAAACTCATCATTCTTATACCAAGATTATTAATCGCACTTGTTGTCGTAGGTCTCTTCTTGTTTATAACAAGACTCATTCGTCTTAAATTGATGAAATTTCTTTCACTAAAGGCTGATGATAAACTATTAATAAATTTTTTCAATAAGATTTTACAGATTTTTAACGTTGTGATAGCCGTTTTATTGACCCTTTACATCGTAGGGCTGGCAAAGATTGCAGCCAGTGCTTTAGGAGGATTAGGACTAGGAGCGATCATTGTAGGTTTTGCGTTTAAAGACATCGCAGAAAACTTTTTAGCGGGTGTGATGATGGCCTTCAAACGACCTTTCAGAGTAGGTGATGTGATCGAAATCCAAGGCATCGTAGGAAGTGTGTCAGAATTAAATATAAGAGAAACACATATCAAAACCTTCGATGGAAAAGATGTGTACATTCCAAATGGGCAGATTCTCAAAAGCCCCCTTTATAACTACACGATTGATGGATTTATGCGACATCAATTTCAAGTGGGTGTTTCATACGATGCAGATCTGGAGAGAGTACGTAAAATTATAATGGATGTGATGTGTAATGTAGAAGGTATATTAAGTGAAAATAGACCACCAAATACTATGATTGTTGATTTTGCAAGCTCTTCCGTTTTGATTGCTGGACAATATTGGACAAATACATTTGATAAAAAATATAGTTCTTCTGAAATTAAATCTCAAGTCATGAGACAAGTGTTGGAAGCGCTTAAGTTAAATAAAGTTGATATGCCAGGTGATGTTATCGAACTGAAAGGTGATATCACAAGCTAGTATGAATTTTGGGCTTTAAGCCCAAAAAATATATAAATGAGCACTATTATTACACGAAATCCAGCTACTAATGAAGAAATATGTAGCTATACTTTGCATTCTAATAAAGAAGTTGATTGTATAATAAATCAATCAGTTGATGCATATGAAGAATGGAAAATGACCCCTCTCTCGCATAGAAATTCCCTGTTTTATAAAGTATCGGACCTCTTAGAAAAGCAAGCCTCTACTCTCGCTCATAGCATCACCGCTGAAATGGGAAAAACCTTAAAAGAAGCTATAAGTGAAATTAAAAAATGTGCATGGCTTTGTCGCTATTATGCCGAAAATAGTGAAGACTTTCTCGCTGATGAACACGTGCCTACCGACGCATCCATTTCTTATGTAACGTTTCAACCTCTAGGGACAATACTCGCGGTGATGCCTTGGAATTTTCCTTTCTGGCAAGTATTTCGTTTCGCTGTACCTACACTTATTTCTGGTAACGTAGCCCTACTCAAACATGCATCCAATGTGCCCGAATGTTCCCTTCTTATTGAAAAAATCTTTATTGATGCTGGTTTTCCTGAACATGTCTTTCAGTCTCTTATCGTCGGTAGCTCTCAAGTAAATGAAATTATTGCTCATCCTGCAATAAAGGCCATAAGCCTTACAGGAAGTGAACATGCAGGTAAAGCCGTGGCTTCTGCTACTGGTCAATATCTTAAGAAATGTGTGCTGGAACTTGGAGGAAGTGATCCGTACATTATACTAGAAGATGCTGATCTGAGTATGGCCGTAGAGCAATGTGCTCAGTCACGCTTATTAAATGCAGGCCAATCTTGCATAGGTGCTAAGAGATTTATCGTCGTGGAACCAATTTATGAAGAGTTTTTATCCCTGTTTAAAACAGAAATGGAACAGGCAATTATAGGTGATCCTTTAGATGATGTTACAACAATGGGGCCACTGGCTAGAATGGATTTAAGAAATGAATTACATCAACAAGTCCTTGATAGCATTTCAATGGGGGCTCAGTGTATACTAGGAGGAGAATTGCCTGAGAGGAAGGGCGCTTTTTATCCTCCTACGATTCTTGTTAATGTTCGCAAAGGAATGCCTGCGTATGACCAAGAACTGTTCGGTCCTGTTGCGAGTGTTTTTAAAGTAATGAATGAAGAAGAAGCTATTGCCTTAGCAAACGATACTGAATTCGGACTAGGAGCTTGTATTTTCACAAAAGATATACAAAGAGGAGAAAGAATTGCTAAAACAAAAATTCAAGCAGGATCTTGCTTCGTCAACCAATATGTAAAATCAGACCCTCG
>JAHDGD010000145.1:6226-10520 GCA_020627825.1 Saprospiraceae bacterium | reverse complement strand
TTACTAGATTCAACCCAATCCGATTTCCAATAGTGTTGATCTAAATGAATAACAGGTACATCAATCTTTTTAGATAGTTTTTTTGAAAAAGTGCTTTTACCTGCGCCACAACAACCTAAAATCAATATTCTTTTCATATACTAACAATCCCATATCGATGTTCATCCATAAGTTTTCCATTTTTAATTATAGCTTTTTTGAAAATTGCTTCTTTACTATATCCATTTTTTTCAAGTGCTCTCATAGAAGCAATATTGTATTCAAATATTCCAGAATAAATTCGTTTCAGATTGAGGGTTGAAAAACCATATTTTGTAATCAAGCCTACTGCTTCAGTCATAATTCCTTTTCCCCAATATTCTTCTCCTAGCCAATATCCAATCTCTGCCGAATATCGATAAATTCCCTTTTGAACAATAAGCCCCACAACTCCACATAAACCAAAAACATCATGTTCTATTCCGAAAACATGTTGGGTCTCATCCCCACTAATAAAATCAATAAACTCTTTGGCATCATTCTCTGTATAAGGAAAAGGAATATAATCTCTTAATTGATCCCAAATTTTTTTGTTATTGAGCATCAATGCCATTTTCGAAGCATCTGCTTGACTTAATGTACGTAAATGAATAGAAGGCATATTATTTTGAGTAAATAATGGATGAAAATATGGTGCACAATCATTTAATTTTCATAATACGCTATTTCTCTCTCCCATATTAAACCCAATTCATCATTAGAAAATCTCCTTTTAGTGACCCAATTGTTATGTTGATCATATACGTATGAAAATGATGTTTTGTGTGTTTGTTTTCCTTCTTTATCATACCACTTTTGAACGATTAAATTATTTTGATCATCATATTCAGAAATAAAGGTTGTCTCCTTTCCATTTGATTTTATCAAAATCGATTTAACTTCATTTCCTTTTTCATCGTACTCAAAAGTTCTTTTATCTGATGTACCAGTTGGAAAAGTTTTAATCTCTTCAACAAGCTGATTCATTTTATTATATGTCATGTTTGTTATCCATTTGTTACCGCTTGCTTTATTTTCATTTATTTCTTGAATCGCATTACCATTTTCATCATACTGAAAAGTAAATGTGTTATTCAATTTTTTGCCTTCCTTATAAGATTTTTGATTGCTTAAATTACCTTTTTTATCGTAAGAAAATTTTGATTTATTGGTCAACTTATTCTGAGCATCATATTGATTCATTTCTATGATTTTTCCCTTTTTATTTCTTTTAATTTTATTAATAGACCTTATATCAGTTGGTGTATTATAATATATTGACTTCATTACATTTCCCTCTTTATCATAGAAAATTTCACTCGTAATGTCTTCAACAAAAACATCTTGACGTCTTTTCTCTTCTCCATCATTTCCAGGCTTGTACATAGCTTCTTTTATACTTTTGATTTGTACTTCAACTTGTACATCAGAGTAAGAAGAATTTGAATGTAAACAGGAAATTAAAATACTTACAAGAATCAAAGAAATTGTGTGTGCATTCATACTAAAATCAAATTTTACCATGAAAATAGAACTTTTTCACATCTAAAGCTTAACATAATGCTGTGAACTTCTAATTTCATTCTATTTTTTTAGACAACCCTAAAAATATTTTTAACTTTGTCTAAAAAAGTAGTGTCTTTATCTTCGGCTGAACAAGATTACCTTAAAGCAATATTTGCAATAACACGCATAGAGCATCGACAAGCAAACACCAATGCGATCGCTGTATTATTGAAAACAAAAGCTTCATCAGTTACAGATATGATTAAAAAACTGGCTGTAAAAAAGCTTGTGAAATACGAAAAATACAAACCCGTTTCTCTTACAAATAAAGGTCAAAAAATAGCTACATCACTCATACGTAGTCATCGATTATGGGAAACATTTTTAGTTGAACGATTGGAGTACGATTGGTCTCGTGTACATTCTATTGCAGAGCAATTGGAACATATAGAAGATGATGAGTTACTGGATAAACTGGATCACTATCTTGGTTATCCAAAATTTGATCCACACGGTGATCCTATACCTACTAAGGAAGGTACTTTCCCTCAACGAGATGAAACCTTGTTAAGCCAATTAAACCCGGGAGATTGTGGAACTATCTCTTCTGTCTTACAAGACGACGAAAGCTTTCTTGAAGCATTAAATCAACTGAACCTCTGCATCAACCAACCTATTGAATACATCAAGAAAATAGATTTTGATCAATCCATCCAATTGAAAATCAATGATCACATTCATATTTTAAGTGAAAATATGGCGAAAAATATAGCCATTCAAAAATTACCCTAATGAAAATTTACAGCAGCTTTATCTTCATGTTGTGCTTCTCTTTTTCTCTTATTGCACAAGAAAAAATAAAAATTGTCTCTTCTGCTTCCATGTTTACAGATATGGCAAAAAACATTATGACGGATGACTTTGACATTTCTACAATTGTTCCTGTAGGAGGAGACCCTCATAAATACAATGCCAGACCTAGTGATGCGAATACGGTGTCGAAAGCTGATATCGTACTGGTTAATGGATTGACCTTCGAAGGGTGGATTACCGAATTAATTGAAAACTCAGGAACAAAAGCTACGATCGTAACCTTAACCGATGGAGTTACACCGATTTCATCTCTTGATTATGCTAACTCTAGTGATCCACATGCATGGATGGATGTAGAAAACACATTCATTTATATTCAAAACATTCGCGATGTTTTAGTACAATACAAACCTTCAGCTAAAGATCAAATTGATAAAAATTACGAGGCTTATAAAGCTGAATTGATGGCACTTGATCAAGAAATAAAGGATAAAATCGAAAGCATTCCAGTCGATAAAAGAGTATTGATTACCTCCCACGATGCATTCCAATATTTCGGTTCAAAATATGGTCTTCGACTAGAGGCCATCATGGGTATTTCTACCGAAGCAGAAGCTCAGACAAGTGATATCACTCGTGTAGCTAAAGTGATTAAAGAAAGTAAGGTGCCATCGGTTTTTATAGAATCGACGATCAATCCTAAAATGCTTAAGCAAATTGCAAAAGACAATAAAGTTTCAATAGGAGGTGAATTGTTTGCCGACTCTCTTGATGATCCTGAAAAACCAGCTGGAACGTATATTGGTATGTTACGCCACAATACAAATACGATTGTCGAAGGTTTAACAAAGGAAGTTACGAGCGAAAATGATGAAGATGTAAAGGATCTTTTATCACCTTCCAATATGCCTGTAGGGCTAAAAATTGTTTTAAGTGTAGCAATCCTAGGAATTATTTTGATGGTTTTATTGAAAAGAAGAAATCCATGACCCCTTATCATTCAACATCACCTATCGATATAAAAGGACTTAGTGTTTCTTACGATAAAAAACGAGTCCTTACCAACATCTATCTGAAGATTCCGCAAGGATCTATAGTAGGTGTCATAGGACCAAATGGAGCAGGAAAATCTACCTTATTCAAAGCTGTTTTGGGATTAATTGACACCAATGCAGGAGATATAAAAGTTCACGGTCAAGATATAGAAGATGTGCGTAAACGAGTTGCATATGTTCCCCAGAAAGATGATGTGGACTGGACCTTTCCAGCAACCGTTACCGATGTAGTGAGAATGGGGCGATTTCCACACAAAGGCATTTTTCAATCGCTTAATAAAACCGACTTCGAAATCGCCGATAATGCCATGCGTGATCTATCCATACTGGATCTAAAGGATCGTCAAATAGGCGAATTATCGGGAGGACAACAACAACGTGTTTTTATCTCTAGAGCTTTAGCTCAAGAAGCGGATCTGTTCTTTTTGGATGAGCCCTTTGTGGGAGTTGACATGTTAACAGAAGAAAAAATAATAGAACTTCTTAAAAGATTACGATCGGAAGGAAAAACAACACTAGTCGTTCATCACGATTTATCAACTGTCGAATCCTATTTCGATCACGTCATTCTTTTGAACCAACGCCTTGTTGCATTTGGCAAAACGGAAGACGTTTTTACATCTGAAAACATAAATCGAACGTATGGTGCCCAACTAAACATTTTACATAAGTCATCTTTACAAAAGGATCTGTAGTACAACCAAACCTAACTTTTTCACTATTATCAAGTGAAGAAAGATTGCTTCTGAACAACGAGGAATTTATTCAAATTAAATTTGTATTACTTTTCCTTTGGGCTTATACCATTTAAATTTTAGAATGTCGGAAGTAAATTCAATGTACAAATAGGTGAGTTCAACTTATAAAATAGAGGAATAGCCTTAGCTATTTCGAAATTTTCT
>JAHDGD010000145.1:0-6126 GCA_020627825.1 Saprospiraceae bacterium | reverse complement strand
CCAATCCAGCTTCCAGCTACTGTAGACAATCCTCTCCATAAATCACCAGGATTAATATTCAATGCATCCGGAAATAGTCCTGTAAAAACAAGTAAAGCAATAGGTCCACCTAAAATGATACCAGAAGTAGCAGCCAAAAACATAATAATAGCTTTTGGCCCCAGCCGAATAATTCCTTTAAGATCAATACTCAAACACAATAAAATAAGACTCGCTGGTAAAAGATAGCGCGAAGCAACAAAATACAGATTACTATCCTCAGACACCAAGCCAAACGGCCACTTTAATAATGCCGGAATCAAATAACACAATAATAAAACTGGAACAATTTTATAAAATCCTTGAAATGCTTTTTGCTTACTAGAATAAAATATACCACCTAAAATCAAGGCTAATAAACCAAATAAAATGGCATCATTGTTCAAAATAACCTCTCGAATCGAAACATTCAAAAGCACAGATTGTATGGCAAAACCTTCCATTTATTCGTGTTTAAGTTCTGATAATTTTTCAAAGATGCAGATTTTTATTTTCTTTATACCGATTCTCACCAAATCATCATGTATCCAGAAGAGATTAAACACGCTGATTTAAGAATCTTTTGAGGATGTCGATAGCAATTTATACTACTTGACATGTGAATCAAAGACTTGCTTTTAGATAAAACGAAAAACATAGTACAATGGATAGCTACCAATTACAGCGAAAAATTTTTGAGATAATTGAAACGAGAAGTCCGAATAAAGCTGATCTCAAGGATGAACTTGCTCAGTTATTGTCCTTAAGTAAAGGAGCTATTTACAAAAGGCTTAATTGCACGACAGCGATATCTTTATCGGATCTTGCTATTCTTATGCGCACATATAATATAAGCTTTGATCAATTGGTCCTTCCTCAAAAACAGGAAATTGCTTTTCAATTCCCTCAACTCGAGAAAAAGATCGTTTCATTTTTTGATTATTCTGGTACATTCAAAGCTGCAGTGGACAATTTCGCAAGTTTACCGAATGCAAAAATATATTACGCAACCAATGAACTCCCTTTCTTCTATTATTTTTTAGATAAAGACTTAACCTATTTTAAGTATTACATATACGCGAAAACAGTTTGGAATCTTGACTCGTATAAAGAGCGGAACATGAGTCTTTCTGAATTCGCTGAAGAATATGGTGTGATGAACATTATCACCGATTCCTTAAGAACCTATTATGATGTATTGCCAAATATTGAGTTTTGGAACGAAAATGTATTAAACAATACCTTAAATCAAATAACTTATTTTCTTCAGACAGGGCATTTTGAATTACCAGAAGAAGCATTTATTCTATGTGATAAACTTGACGACATCATGAATCACGTAGAAAAAATGGCTGAACATGGAAAGAAATTTATGTTGGGCCAAGAACCCAAAGAACACTCACCTGAATTTTCGATGTATTACAATGAGATTTCCCATACGAATAATATGTTGCTCATTGAAAACGATCTTCAGAGCGCCATTTTCACTGCTTATGATAATCCGAATTATATCATAACTACTGATGAACGACTTGTCGAATATACATTGAATTGGTTCAAAGCCATACAAAAAAGTTCACAGCCTATTTCAAAGGATGCTCAACGAACACGAAAATCAATGTTTAGAAAAATTCACAAGAGAATCGATATGACGCGATCCGAAATAGAGACCATATTAGCCGAGTAAAAACCAGTGTACGACGACTGTTTTTTTATATGAGTTTTATGATTTCATAACTGAGTGAATTTAACATATTATACATATTTACAATATTTAATTTGTTGTTTTTCAACAAATTTTTGATTTTATTTTTGGTTAAATGCGAGATTAGTTCCTATCTTAGCGCTGCGAAACAGATTTAATTTATTCAATTTGCATCATACAATAGGATTCCCAAAAGTCCACATGATGCGTTCCCAGATACAGTACCTTAAACCGATTTATAGATGGCTAGAAAAAAGACTAGGCAAAAGGGAAAGGTGTCTCTACTATCCAAATTATGGAAAGATGAACGCCTTCCAAAAATAGGTGGGATCATTTGTTGGGGAACTGCGGTTTTCCTGAGTATTGCATTTCTATCCTATATATATACGTGGAAAGTGGATCAAGACAAAGTCTTGACGTATTCTTGGAGTGTGATATTCGAGAATGACTTAACCGTATCCAACTGGTTAGGAAGACTTGGTGCAGTCGTATCCAATTTCTTCATTTACTGGGGTCTAGGTATTTCTTCTATTGTATTTATCATCATCCTAGTGCGACTTGGTTATGTTCTGATTAAGAAAAAGTCGATTTGGAATTTTGTATTTACATCCGTCAATTACATTATAGTAGCATGTTTCGCTGCACTATTCTTTGAATTTATTTTCAACAATAGTGAATTTGCATGGGGAGGAAACTTCGGAGCAAGTTCTTACGATTGGTTGAGTAGATTCTTAGGAACTATAGGATTGCTTTTATTACTAATTGCACTTTCTGGAGTATTGATAATTTGGTATTTCAATCCGTCAGTTGCAACGATAAAAAATATACAACTTAAAACCCCTACACTAAACAATTGGAAGACTTTTCTTCCTTTTCAATCAAGTGAAGACACAGACATACGTGATAACAAAACGAAAAAAGGTAGTCAAAAATCAGACGATGAAGGATGGGACGATGTGTCACCATCTACTTCGAAAGATACATCCAATGAGGCTATTTCAAAAACCGAACCAGCTGAAATAAAGGAAAATCCAGTTGTCCCTGGCGATAAGCTAGAATTGGATTTTCCTGCAGCTACTCCTCCTACAAAAAAGAAAAGAACTCCTATTAACAATTCGGAAGCAGAATTCGAAATTGATATTACTGGTGGTTCCCAAGATGACGCTTCACTGAATCCTATCCAAACACACCCTTTCGATCAACTTGAAAAAAAGGATGAAGAAGGGGAAAAGAAAATGCATTTTGGTCTAGACACACCCTTTGATCCTAGAGCTGAACTTTCTAGTTATAAATTCCCTGATGTTGAACTTCTCAATAATTATGACGAACTAAAAGTGGAGATTGATCACGAGGAATTAAAAGCTAAAAAAGATCAGATCGTTACCACTCTTGAACACTATAATATTCGTATAGAGAAGATTCGTGCAACCATAGGCCCTACCGTTACATTATATGAAATCGTGCCAGCTCCAGGAATCAAGATCAGCAAAATCAAGAACTTGGAAGACGACATTGCATTGTCTCTCGCAGCACTAGGTATTCGTATTATTGCGCCTATTCCAGGTAAAGGAACAATAGGTATCGAGGTTCCAAATAAGAAACCACAGATTGTTTCTTTAAAAGAAGTGCTGAAATCACCGAAGTATGCAGACAGTAAAATGGACCTGCCAATCGCACTCGGAAAAACCATTTCGAATGAAGTGTTTGTTGCAGATCTCGCTAAAATGCCACACCTCCTTATTGCAGGTGCGACAGGTCAAGGTAAATCCGTAGGTATCAATACCATCTTGATGTCTTTATTATATAAAAAGCATCCAGCAGAATTGAAACTTGTTTTGGTTGACCCAAAAAGAGTGGAGCTACCAATCTACGATGATATTAAAAATCATTTTCTTGCGAAATTACCTGATGAAGCAGAAGCGATCATTACCGATACAACTAAAGTAGTGCATACGGTTAATTCTCTTTGTATCGAGATGGATAATCGTTATGGTTTATTACAAAAAGCTCGTGTAAGAAACCTTAAAGAATACAACAAGAAATTTATTGATCGCAAGTTAAACCCGAACGATGGGCATCAATACTTGCCTTACATCGTGTTGATTATCGATGAGTTTGCAGACTTGATCATGACAGCCGGTAAGGAAATTGAATTACCTATAGGTCGTTTGGCTCAGCTTGCAAGAGCAGTAGGTATTCACTTAATTGTTGCAACACAAAGACCATCAGTAAAAATTATAACTGGTTTGATTAAAGCAAATTTCCCTGCGAGATTAGCTTTTAAAGTAACATCGAATATAGATTCCAGAACCATTCTTGATGGAAAAGGGGCAGAGCAATTGATCGGTCGTGGAGATATGTTATTAAGCATGGGAGGAAATATGATCCGACTGCAATGCGCGTTCGTTGATACGCCTGAAGTAGAAGATGTAATAGGAGATATAAGAGAACAACCTTCTTATAGTGAACCCTATATGCTACCTGAATTCAAAGGAGATGATGACGGAGATGGAGGTTCAGCAAGCTTGAAATGGAGCGATCTCGACCCTATGTTTGAAGATGCAGCTCGATTGATTGTAGGAAACCAGCAAGGTTCTACTTCTATGATTCAACGAAAACTGTCCTTAGGATATAACCGTGCAGGACGGATTATGGACCAAATGGAAGCATTGAATATTGTGGGACCTGCAAGAGGAAGTAAGCCAAGAGAAGTTTTGTTTTTTAGTGAAATGGAACTGGATGCTTTTATCGCCACAATGAAACCGTAAACTTGAATTAATCCTTAAACCGAATATATTATGATGATTAGTATTTTTTTAGGATTCATCAGCATTGCTTTTGCTCACGAATTCTTTTTCAAAGACATGGCAGAGAACCTGGATTTGAATAAAAAAGAGAAATAGTGGATCCTACTCAAAAACAGTTTCACTATGCAATCAGACTCTATGAAGATTTATGAGGCCTTCTCATAAACCGATTAACAATATGTTAAAGATTTTCTAGAGTGATAATTGAACGCCAGAGGCTAGTTGTGAGAAGCTAGCCTCTTTTTTTTATGTTTTCTGGGCTGGGGCCCAAAAGGGTTTTCATGCTTTGAAATAGGGCATTATCTTAGAAGATTGCTTTTTAGTTATTTTTCTATTGACCTGGTTCAGGTTTATAAAATGTTTATACTTCTATTCTTCCTTTAAATTTTCAAAAAAAACGCTCTTTTTCTTTGAAAAACAAAAATTCAATGTATATTTGTCGGCTTTTTCGGTATATAATAGTCGAATTTATCGACAATCGTCAAGCAGGTTAAACCCGTATTATATAATAGAACTTCGTGATGAGACCTGAAATGCAGAAGAAATAACAAGTTTTGTTAATGAATCATAGTCTCACCACTATGGTGAGTGAGCAAAAGTTGGCGTTGCCTTTTTCAAAGGCAGTTTAGGTCATAATAGATTTTCTATTGCATAATGCAGGTTTAAATTATAGAATGTCAGTAATACATTCAAATTACTTGGTATAGAAAACAATTGAGCTAAGTATCGCCCAAAAGGGCGGTATCAGTGTATCATTATAGACGGCAATGGATTTATTATACCCTTTAAATTTTAGAATGTTGGTTATACATTCAATTTACAAATAGGTGAGTTCGACTTATAAAATTGAGGAATAGCCTTAGCTACTTCGAAATTTTCTAAGGAAGAAATCACATATTTTAAAAAGAATTATCCGACATGTTAGAATTTAAATGGTATTAATCATCAGCTACACATAACTTGATATACACTTTTTCTTTATAGATCAGCACGTGCTGGAATCTGCGTTACACGTGGAAAGAGCAGTGTCATGGTGAAAAGAAGAGAAATTAAGATGAAACACAACATAAAAAAAGAGACATGACAGAACAGTAACTGAATAAAATAACGTGAATAATGGATAAGGAATAATACTATTTGCACTCCAAAATGGCGTATTTTCTCTTAGCAGCGCTAAGGGGAATAAAATAGAACGAAGTAGATGGATGTAGAAATGTCAATCGTTCATAAAACCTTTTAAAGGGTCATCTTTTTCCTAGAAATTCCTGAATTAGCTCTAGCTAGTCCTTCGGAATCTATAGTCAAACCTAATCCTTTAAAAGGTTTCTGATAATATTGCTTATCCGTTATTACATTAAAATAAACGTCAACATATTATCTCAAAGAGGAGGAATGTATATGATGTATCGATCATGACATCAATACACCATTACTTTCGCGCCATTCTTCTCTCTTTGAAACAGCACAAAGCTTAATCTGCATGATTTGTGGAAATGCCCCTGCTATGATATAAATACAAGTGTATGAGGTCGAAAATAATCCATAAGAACCATTAAGAAAGACCAATGAGAAGAGCCATTAGAAAATCATTGAAAA
>JAHDGD010000144.1 GCA_020627825.1 Saprospiraceae bacterium | reverse complement strand
AGAAATAAATTTATAGGACCTTTCAATGATAAAAAAATATTTGAAAAAGCATCCCCTCTTTTCAATCCCTCCATCTCCATGAAAAAAGGGTCCTATCACTCGACAGAACCCTTTGATGGGGTGGAAAGTACGACAAAGTTCTAACTAATCATAAGAACCTATTGAAGATCATTTTGAAGTAGAAAAAGTCAATTGGGATAAGGCTTCGTAGCTCTTAACTCCTTCTCGCTACCATTGGATAGAATTTATATTTCTAAACCTAAATTGCTGATGATTCTTGCATTTTGCTCATATAAAGAAAAATATATCTAACTCTTACTTGTAAATTATTTTTTAGTTGTTTCATTAATTTTTCTTTAATATTTAAAGGTTTTTTGATTTGAATAAGAATCAATATTTTCAGTTTTTAGTTCTATGTACTCAAAGTATGGGGGGGAGATGAAAATTCGCTTCAAGCTGTGGGGGGTATTGTAAATAATATCTGTGTGGTCACATCTTCTAGTATTTTAATTTGTCCAAAGAATAGTGTAAACTAAGTCCATTGAATTTATATATAGGTTATGTTCAAACAGGGTATTACTATTTTCTGTATTAAACCAGTCAAAAGCATATAGTTCTTGTGATTTAATTTCTTTCCCATTTTTAAAGTAATTAAAGGCTCCTGAATCAGTAGGTAATGCTTTATGTCTTAGTTTATAGTAGAAGTCCTTACTTTTTAAAGGTTTGCCAATGATTCTGTTATTTTTAATCTTTATAATCATCATTGGATGAAGGTCAAGATAAAACACCCTATACAGAGATGAGAGCAAACTCACTTGAAAGGACTTTGATATTGACTCTACAGCTTTAAATGAAAACGTCCTATTGTTTCTATAATTTGACCTGACTCTGCTCTCTGGCATAAGTAAAGAAGCAGCAAAAAGATCAGCTTCTCTTTCGACTATACTGTCTGATATAAATCCAGTAACGGAACAATGTCCTGCGGATAAACCTTGTGCAAGAGCTATGGCATGTTCGTCTAAAAAATAATGTCCTAACTCATGAGCAAAGGTAAACCGATGTCGATTAATATTATTGTGTCTTGATGTATTAATAAAAACATGAAACTCACCATTATAATGCTCTAGCATTCCATCGAAATAATCCCCGTATTCGCCATAACAATAACCTAGCTTATATGCTTTTGCGATGACTTCTGGCACTATAGGTTCTGAACTAGAGAAAAACCTCGATGCCACTGATTCAGCCAACTCAGAAATCCATATTTTTCTAGTTTCACTAATCATTATTCTTAGAATTATTTCTATCCTCTTTCATCTTCTTTAAAATGGAATCAGGAATAGATTTGCCCTCTCTAGCAGCTCGTGCCATATCATCTGTTGTTTGGTTGTTTACTTCAGTTGTATATGTCTTAATTATTACACCTCTATTTAGTATAGCTTCTGCGTCATTTAAACTTTCAGGCATTGCAGGAATTTCATCCTTTTTAAATTTTCTATCATAATGTTCTAAATCATCTGAATCATGAGGGAGTATTATCCCATCCCTTCTTAAAGCTTTTATAAGTGCAATTTCTGTTTTACTATCTTTTTCCATTTGTTATGCTTTAGATGTGTTTTTCAATTTCAGTCATTAATTTTTTATAAGCCCTCTGCTTAATTTTTTTGAGACTATCAACTTTCACATTAAATTGCTTTGCTAATGATTCTTTTATTTCCTTATCGATATTTTGGACTTTACCCTCAGTATAAAAATTATACCATGATAATAGAACACCCCTTTCTTTATCTGAAAGCATTTTAAGAGCTTTATCAAATACTTTTTTCTCAACTGACAGAGGAATTATGTCGTTCGTATCATTCAGTTGACATTCAATATCAGGTAAGATTTCCATAAATACCAAATGATTTTTATGCTTATTATTTTCATATAGATATTGTCTAGTAATGTTTTTAACAATACCACTAATCCAAAGCCTACAGTCTCTTTCGCAATCATCTGATCTTTGTTCAAAATATCCAGCTTTCTCATAAATCTTCATATAGGTATTTTGAGAAATAACCATAGCAACGTGATAAGGGTTATTAAAATCAATTGAGCAAGCGGATTTGTATGATAGATTCCAAATGTATTTCTTGTATCTGCGGTGTACCTCCTCGAATGCTTTTCTACATTCGGGATCATCTGGGTCAATGGACACTAATGCCAAAAGATCAGAACTGTTATATTCTTTCATATAAACAAGTTTAGTTAACTAAAACATACTGCGGTATGTAGTTAATACAAATGTTGGTGACAAAGTTTGTCTGTCACCGATTATTGTATTAGTTGTGACAGGATTATTTATTAATAAAAATTGTAATACAATGAACAATCCAAAGTACACTAAGTACAAAGATACTGCTAGTCAGTATAGATTCAATTTAAAGGCAGAGAATGGAGAAAAAATACTTCATTCAGAAGGTTATACCACCTCTGCCAATTGTGATAATGGCATTCAGTCTGTCAGGGTGAACTCGCCAATTGATAAGAGATATGAGAGGAGTACCTCTACTAATGGTAAATACTACTTCAATCTTAAATCCTCAAACGGTCAAGTAATTGGTACAAGTGAAATGTACAATTCAAGAGCTTCGAGAGAAAATGGAATTGAAGCTGTTAAGAGAGTTGGACCTACAGCACCAGTTGATGACCAAACTTAATTATTATGAGTTATCGTAATAGAAAAGATGAGGTTTGGGACAAGGCAAAAAAGATTCGAGGAAAGAATCCCGACCTATATCGGAGAGATAAATTCGATAATGTCATGTATTTCCCTTCTTATGGCAAGAATACCAATATGGGTTGGGAAATAGACCACTCTAAACCAAGATGTAAAGGAGGTACAGATCATCTTAATAATCTTCAAGCCATGAATACTCAAGCGAATCGGAAGAAGGCATGTTAATTACATGCTTTCTTTTTAAGTTTTACGATTTGGTTAAAGTAACACATCTAAATGAAATTTAAGCTATCTATTATGTGTGTAACCACCTTCTTTTAGAATTCAATTTTAGTGCATTTTCCTGCATCCACGCCACCTTTTTGTCCAAACAACTCTCAATTTCTCAGTTGACAACTGACAATTTCTTTTGCCAATTTAAAAAGGCAGAATGAATTGTCGAGGTCAATTTCTATCTTTGCACCAGTATTCATGTTTAGGTAAATGTGAATATAAATTACAGTTTTTCACGCTCTTCAAAGGATATTGGCTGAAAAACAACGGATAAGATATTAGCGTAAGCTGTTTTCGCCTTGAAATCTCTACAATTCAAATTACACTGAAAACAGATGATCGCTCACCGTTTGCGTGGGCGACATTCTGTACATGGTGTAACGGTGTAGAGACCGTCAAGGCGTGGAAGGTTTGTCGTTTCCACGCTTTTTTATTGTCGATAGGTTTAGGAACGAAGTCTATCAAAAAAATAGACATTGTGAATAAGTGTTTTTTTCTACCCTTTCTAGTGATAACCCTTCTTTCGTGCGGAGGAGATGAAGAAGATTCCCAAACTAATAACGATTGTGCATTCATTGGTAAATGGTGTACAGAAGACCCCTTAAATGATGGTCAATGTTGGTCTTTAGGGTTAATAAATATTGAGTTTAGAGCCAACGGAGAATTCTTTTTCCAAAGTACTACATCTCAAAATTGGCAGTCCTCTAATTGCAATACCGTAGAAATATATAATACTCCTACAGGTTTAAAACAGGCAGAATATGAAATTATTGAGGTATCTGAAACGAGACTTGTAATTGACTTAGGAACTGTCTCTGAATTCATTAAAGAGAATTAAATCTGTTAAGTATGTTTTTCAGAAACGCAAAAAAGAAATGGATAAAAAGATCAAATACGCTTATTACAAGGCTAAAAGTACTGCTCTTTAATATTCTGCGAAATGAATTGAAAGTTCTTCTATTAACCCAAGTTGATGTAAGTCATGAGAACAGCATGGAATATGCGGGTCGATACGCTGCGTTTGTGGTTAATAGGCTCTTCGGAGATGATAATTCTAAGACATTAACTGAATTTGGCGAGATTATCTTAATGCTTGATTCTAAGCATAGTTCAACGGCAGGCAAAATAATATCTCAAAAGTATCCAGAATTAGTTCCTCTCATAACAGATGCGGTACTACGATACTATCAGGTTGCAAGTAGAAGTAATACTGGACTAAAGTTAAAGCCTAAAAATGAGGTTTTTAATGATGCAACGAAAATGAAATTAATGCTGACTGATAAAAACAAGTACAAGACTTTTTCAGATTCAGAATTCATAAAAGTGTTAGATCAAGTTGAGTCCAAATATGAAAGCAATTTGATATCACTTGACAGAATTTTTATTGAAAGTCAAAAGAAGGTTCAGATCGAAGATGATAAAGAAGTTCTTAATAATGGTGATTCTACAGAGTTATTTAGTAATGAAGAGTATAAAAAGGAAATTAGATGTACCAGTACAAATGATAATGATTGGGTTGACTTCGATGAGGAATTTATGAAGTTTATTGCTGCGGATCATGGTCTAAGTAGTAATGGACTTGTTTATTGCCCTGAGTTGTCATGGTTTGAAGAGTACTTGTATACTTTTGGTGATGACTACAAACAAAACATATCAACTCTAAAGAAGGTATTGTTTGACTTTATGGAACTAGAAGAGGTTAAAAATTATGTTAAAAGTGTACATGAATTGGATTTTCAAAATGTATCCAAAATTGAGAAAACCAATCATTTTAAGTATACTCAGTATAGGGTGATGCTTAATATCTTGAACTCTAACTGTATATCCGAAGAAATTAGGTCGAGCCATAAAATGCGGTATTTTCAATTTATGAATAGTCTAAAACTGGAAGCACTAAATATCTTTCAGATGAATAGAATATCTAATGTCAAGCGGTCAAAGCAATTACTAGAGGGTTATATAATTGATAATTCGGTAAGGATTAATTCACACTATGAACCGTATGATCTTTACTTGCAGTTCCAAGTATATTTCGATTCATTAGGGATTAATCCTATTGAAATAGAAGAATGGTTGTTAGACGATGAGATTGAAGAAGAGCCACCTTATTCTCATCATACACCAATGCCTAGCAAGGTGAAGCGTACGTAAAAATGAAGAAGAACAATCGCATTTTGTTATTTGGATATTCGGCAATTTTTGTATTTGCCGTTTTGTGGGAATTGACTGATAAGTTCATGTTTTCGGTCGGATTTTTAATAGTTGCCAATTTATTACTGATTTTTTTGATGCTCTTAGGTTTGATAAAACCTGAAATGAATGAAAATAAGAGCAGATTACAAGCCGTCCTTCCTTTATACTCATTTGTAAAACAATATTTAGTCCAGTGTATCGTATTTTGCTTCTCGTTGCTCTTAATACAAGTACCTATGGGCTATCCCGTAAAGAATTGGGGTTTGGCAATTTTCGGAATGGAAAAAGAAGGTCACATTGTTGAAGATGACCTATACATAGATAGCACCGATAAAGGTGATATTGAAATGTTTTATCAATCTGCTGAATTCAATGTTAACAATACTAAATATGTATCTTATTACGAGGAGGCATGGAAAGAGCTAGATAGAAAAAAGCAAGTTGTAGTTCAGTATTTACCAATCAATCCAAATGTAAATAGATTTAGAGAAGATTTTACGGACTATCCCGATTCCATGTTTACCAAATTAATAACATTGTTTGCTTCTTTAATTTTGCCTTGTATATTCTTATACTATTTAGAGGTTAAAATTGATTAAAATATGATCTCTTTGGTGTAATTAAAAAGGTAAATTATTGCCATTCCTAGCATATCGTTGAGACAAACTTTTTCCAAAATTATACTCTTTTTCCATTGCCTTAATTTGCAGCATAATAATATCGTTAGAATCAAGTTTAGTATCATTCGATAAATTTTTTACTCTTACTTTTATTTTGTTTCCAGTTGTTTCAATTGCCTTTGACTCCAACATAGTTTTAACTTCTAGGATGTCTCTTTCTCTAACATAAATAGCGTCATGAAGAGTTATCAATTTAATAAAAGGGTTGTGGTTTGCTATAATATTACTTACCAGATCAAGAACGATATGTGCTTCTAATCCTTGCGTAAATTTGGCGAATGGACAATCTATATCATGTTTAGTTTTCTTTGCCTTGCCAGTACCCTTATTGGTCTTAAAATACCCTCTATTAAGCAAGTCAATAACTTCTATGACATCAGGAAATAGGCTGACTAAAGAATTTCTCTCAGGCGATTCAAAAGTACTTGGACTGTTGAGAATTGCTAATAACTTTTCTTTTGCCTCTTTTCTAGTGTACTCCTTCTTGATTTTGGAATCATTATTCCAGTGTTCAGATAGGTATTCATACAATGTACCATCTAAAACCATTGATTTAAAGCGTTTGATGTTAGGAGTCGTATCTAAGTGGTCATTTTTTCCTATATGTACATGGATTCCTATTCCCTTACCGATATAGGAATGCTTTCCCCAGCCTCTCACCTTATCTTCTACTATCCTTATGTCCTGATCTGTAATTAGTTCAGGCGTTATATATTTATTTGACTGCCGTAATAATCTATTAATATTTGGTGACTTTTCGAGTCTTTCGTTATCAAACAGTACCAATGACATATACGGTATAGAACTCACTATGTCAAGTTCAAACAACTGCTCACCATTTAGAGTTACATGCTTTCTAAGTGATTTATGAAGGTTACTAAATGGGGAGTAAAGCCGTCCAGTTTTTCCAACGCTAAAACTTCTCAATGCTCTGTGATTAATTCTTCTAGCCGTATCAAGTTGTCCTTCTATTTCTTGCGAGTCTTTGGGATAAATTGATTCAAGAGTTTTGCGACATGCTTTCAAATCAACCCCAATATAATCGAACATGGTTTTCAGATTAATATATTTTTTATGCTCTCTCAGTGGTTGTCCAAATCTTACCGCAGCACTCCTTATTTTAGAATCATATATTGAATACTTATACCATTTAGTATTTGAATCAAAATATCGTTCGGTAAACTTGTAATGAATGCACTTAGTTTTAACATCTTCTCGATCATTGTTAAAGTAATAATTTCCATCATTTTGAATTATGCCCAAATTCTCAGCATATTCTAGGTATTGCTTATAATTTTTAACTACCTTTTGAAAATTCTTTGCACAGATAGGGGTGTATTGGTTAGATGGGAATTTATCTCCTTTTTTATTCACTAATGACGAATGTATCTGTCCTAATATATAAGCTAGATTATCTCTTATTTTAATAGGGTTATCTTCGTTGTATGTAACAGTTAATGGATAGTCCAATAAGATATTATCTAGCCTTATTGTACTTGGCAAATAGACATCCCATTTGTACGAGAATACGTTACCGATAATTTCTTTTTTTTTCTTACCCATTTGGACTTAATTTTTGGTATGCGGTAAAGTTGAAATAAGTTCGTTGTAGACACTATTGTGATCTATCCTTATCTCTTCGTTATCGTACCAATCATTTAGTTCAAGAGGTGGGTATTTGAAATTGTGTATTATCAGTGTACCTATATTACTATATGAATACCCATCTTTCCAAGCGTTTCCGCATTCGTCTGTTTTCCATCCGAAGTTTATAAGTGATGAAGTGTCAATTGTAAATTCAATTGAATTTCTTAATTGATCTAATGTCCAATCTTTAAGGCAATAATCTGAAAACATTATTAAGGATTTTATTGATTTATTAATGCTTATATAATGCAAAGATACAAAGTTTAGTTCATTTAATTTGAGTGTTCATGAAAAATATTATACATTTGTAATATGATGAACGAAAAAGATATTTACAATACAGTCGATACAGCATTTAAAAAACTGGAAGCTCTTTCAGGTATTGAAGTTTTGGAAACCGAGTCGTCAGCAGATGCAAAAGAACCATTTGCTGCCAACGTTAGAGTGTTAATCAATTCTCTTGAAACTGAATATGAATTGTTTGCAGAGTTTAGAAGTGAGATCAGAGAGAAGTCTAATACACATATGAGGTTATTAATGACATATTTTAATCACTCTGACCGAAATGGGATAGTGCTAGTATCAAACTACATACATCCTAAAATGAAAGAGTATTTGAGGAAGGAAGGATTGAACTATCTCGAAGCCTCTGGTAATTGTTGGATAAGATTACGAGG
This sequence comes from Saprospiraceae bacterium, assembly GCA_020627825.1. Lineage (GTDB taxonomy): Bacteria > Bacteroidota > Bacteroidia > Chitinophagales > Saprospiraceae > JAHDFB01. The sequence goes on along the minus strand of JAHDGD010000144.1, from coordinate 2,370 downwards.
ACTGTTTTTGTTTGTTGATGGTCAGAAGAATCAATCTAACCGAATTAAAATTGAAAATAAGTCTTTCAATCAAACAGGATTAAAGATGATACTTACACTGTTGCTAAAACCTGATTTACTAAACAGCAGTTATCGAGAAATTGCAAAAGAATCGAATGTTTCTTTAGGTAGCGTTGGAGCAATATTACAGGACTTAGAAAATCAAGGATATGTGGTTAAGAAAAGTAATGGTAAAAGTCTTAGTAAAAAAGATGAACTTTTTGAAAGATGGAACGAGCTTTATCCGCTTGCTTTTCAATCAAAAAATTTGGTGGGTACATATCGTATAGATAACCCAATATTGCAATTCAATAAAAAAGTTGATTGGACTTTAAGTGCCGTAAAGGAAGAAGAGACTTATGACGATCTAAAAGAGTACACTTTATACACTACATTACCTACCTCTCAATTAAAAAGCCAATTGGGATTGGTTAAGGATAAAAAAGGAGGTATAGAAGTCATGAGACCTTTTTGGAAAGCTGAAAGTAAAATTTATACGAAAGATAGAAGAGTGAATTTACTACTAAACTATTCTGATTTTAAGATTCACTCAACTAGAGGAGGTAAGCTAAGTCTCAGTAAGTTATATGAACTCAAAAACAAAATAAAACCGATACTCGATGCCTAAGAAAAAAGAAACTAATCCGAAAGAATTAAGAGAAATCTGCAAACAACTCGTTCGCATATTATATCACTCAATGCAAAATAAATGCTTAAAGACAGCTTAAAAGGAAAGACGTTTATCGCATATAGTCGATGTTCAACTGAGGAGCAAAGAAAGCAAGGAAATTCACATGAATACCAATTAAGAGAGATCAAGGCTTTTGGTGAACGAAACGGGATGAAGATAATAGGAGAATTTTCTGATACCACCACTGGAACTAATTTTGTTCGTCCTGAACTAGATAGGGCAATGGAACTTTGTCGAAGAATGAAAAATGAAATTGACTTTTGTTTAGTGTATAAACAAGACCGTTTCGGAAGAGACCCTTTGGGAGCTTTGACAGTAACAAAGGAATTTCAAGATATTGGAGTAGAGGTAAACTTCACAGATGAATGGGTGGATTACACTGATACGAGCCATCCATTAACCTTAATGCTCAAATATGCAATGGCTCAAACTGAATCCTTGAAAATTGGTGAGAGAACTCGTGACGGTCTGTATCAAACTAAACTTAATGGTTATCATACGGCTAATGCCCCTGTTGGCTATTATAAGGTAGATTCAGAAGAAGTTGGGAAAAGCGGTAGAAAGCGTAGAATCTGTGTACCTGATGAAAATAAAGCCCCAATCATAAAGGAATGCTTTGAAATGCTCGTTTCACGGACTGTTAGTCAAGCAGAGTTGTTTAAGATGTTTGGTAAAAAATTAGAAATAGGTAAGTCACAATTCTATCGAATGTTGAAGGATATATTCTATACAGGTAAGCTCTATATAAAGCCTTATAAGAATTATGAAGCGAAAGTAATTGAAGGAAAGCATGAAGGAATAATATCTATGGATTTATATGAGAAAGCACAGGAGGTAATTAATGAGGCGAATCAACCCAATTTAGGTCGCACATGGTCGGTCAACAATAAAGATATGGATTCTGAATACTTTTTGAAAGGTGTTATCAAGTGTCCAAATACAGGAAGAATGATGACGGCATATAGTGTAAAAGGTGGTCGTTTTCATTACTATTCAACTCCGTCTGGAAAGAACAAAATTACTATTCCTGTACATAAGGCTCATCGATTGGTTAGAATGGCATTACAGGAGCTTAAAATCAATTCTGAGACATATGAGGTATTGAAAGAGGAGCTAGAAGAAAGACATGATACTGAAACAAGGCATTTAATCAAACAAAAGAAAGAATTTGATAATAAATTGATTCAGCTAAATCAAAGACAAATTACAATAGAGGACAGCTTCGCAGATGGTTCAATAGATGCTAAAGCCTTTCAAAGAATTAGTGATAGAATTTTAACTGATCGAAGTACTACTGAGGCTAATTTAATTAAAGTTGATGAAAGTCTATCGGAGGGAACTGACTTCAAACTTAGGGTATTAAAGCTTCTGAGCAATATTGTTACTATCTACGATAATTGTTCTACTAGAGAGAAGAATCAGCTATTAAGGAGTTTGTTTCCTGAGTCATTTACCCTTGACTTAGAAAGAGGAAAAGTTCTAACCGATCAAGTTAATAAATATTTGTTCTTAAACCCTTGTGTATCAGGAGAATGCAATGTGCTAGAAATAAAAAAAGAGACAGATTTTTCAACCTGTCTCATCATGGGTGGAAGACCGGTTTCGAACCGGCGACCTCCGGAACCACAATCCGGCGCTCT
>JAHDGD010000143.1 GCA_020627825.1 Saprospiraceae bacterium | reverse complement strand
TGTGCGTGTTTAGAAATGTGGGAAGGAGACCTTGCAGCAATGACGACGAAGGCTACCTTGCAGTGGGGTTATTAAAAAGTTAATACACGTAATTATTTCAGTGATAATCACACTAAATTCTAAAAAAATATATTATGGAGAGTAGATATACCCTACCAATCATCTTTGGGATATAGATTTACAAAAAGAATAGTATCAAATTTCTTCACTAAATAAATTGAATCAGCGGGATTATTAGTTAAAATAATGCAATCCCCAACTTCTAAGCGAGGATGTAATGTGTTTGTTTTTCTGTCCAATTTTCTTCTGTTTTCATAATCAATATAATAATCTTGAGCTATAAATACAGAATCATTAAAAATATTACTACGATCAAATTTTGATATTGTTTCGATACAAAATTTTTCAGATTTGATATTTTTTAAGTATTTGTATGTCACCACTTTATCTTTATCCAAGTACATATTTAACAGTATAAATGATGCAACTAAAAAAGTTATAAAGAAAAGCCAAACATGTTTTTTCATTATCAGTGGGTTAATGATTTTGTAGATCCATAATTTATATTTTTAGAAATACTTATTTATAAACGATGGTTCATTTAGGTAGGTATTTACGAAACGAAACTTAATTATGATCAAGTAACTCTGATAAGGTTAACTAAATTACTATATCAAACATAGATACCCAATCAGAATTAAAGAAAAATCTATCAATGACCTATATGGTATTGATGGGAAGCGACTGTGCTGCAATTGGGTGGCAAATTCACACCATAAAATGTTCCAATTGATATTTCGTATTTCTCCATTGTGGATAATGTTTCTCAAGTAAGTTATAAAATGATTTGCTGTGATTCAAATATGATAGATGACAAACTTCATGAACAATTACATATTCAATACATTTTTTGGGTGCTTTAATTAACTCAATATTCAGAGTTATTAGCCCTTCTTTATTACACGTTCCCCACCTTTTATTCATCCACTTATAATTAAGAGTGGCGGTGTTATTCTTGGGTAACATATGTTGAGAAGTCCAGTTCTCAAAGAGTTGATTGAAATGTACCTCAGCTTTACTCTTGTACCACTTTTTTAAGAGTTTTTCTATTTCCTTTTTATTTGTTTTGTCTTTACAATTAATTGTAATATACCCACTATAGAGTTTGACAGATTCTTCTTGGGACTCAATTATTTTCAGGCGATATTGTTTGCCGAGATATAAATGTGTCTCGCCAGTGATAAACTTACGAGGTGGTGTTAAAGGATGAAAAGAAAGAAAGAACTCCTGTTGCTTAAGTATCCAACTTGCCTTACTGCGGACCTTCTCATTAATTTTCTCTTTAGTAGAATGAAGAGGAGCATCTACTTGTACACTTTTATCTGGATGTACTTTTATCCCCAATGTCTTTCTATCAGAAAATTCTAAATCGAATTTAATTAATGAGCTGCCGTATTGTATTGAACTTTTCATTAACTGTATTTTAGCTTTGCGATCTTAAGACCTTCTTCTATTAACTCATCGATTTTCGTCCAATCTGTATCTATATCAAATTTTTGATGTAAGTCATATAGTTTATCTCCTAACTGAATATTAATCGTTCCGATTATATCATCGTTAGATATCCAATCAATAATTTTTTTCCCTTCTACATAAACATTGGTCTTGACAACTTCATCTATCATTAAACTTGTCTCAACGTGAAAAGGAGTCTTGATTAATTCTTCATTATCAAATATTGCTTTGCTAAAATTATAGAATGCTAACGCAACTTCATTATTAGCTAATTCTTTAGGAGCATTATCAGATCTGCCATTAAAGAATTGCTCTTCCAGTTCTTTTGCTTTTTTCAGATATTCTGCCTCGCTAAGTCTCTTCTGATAATATTCTGAAATGGTTTCTTTGATAAGATCCGCTAACTTTTTATAGTAAATCGGATCCTCTTGCATCTTTACATTGATGGCTTTGATTGTTCGACTGGCAATGTGATCTGCCTGAGCTGCTGTTCCCGTTATTTTTTCTACTTCAGCTTCTCTCTCTTCCTTGTCAAAGATATTCACCATCTCCGTTACCTTGAGAATTTCGCCCTCTGTAGAAATATGCTTGTTTATGAGTTTTTGAATTTGTGGTTCGAATTCTTTGTAAGACAATTCATCATTATAACGTCTTTTGACATCAACCCGAAGTTTTAAGAAAAATCGTGCATCTCTCTTATAGGTATTAATTTTATCATCTAATGTGTTGTTCACAAACTGTACTGACGACAAAGCCATCTTCAACATTCTTGTATAGGTACTTAGTTTTTCATAGAATTTGTTCCTCACGTCTTCTTGAGAAAGGTGTTCTTCATAGGCAGAAGCTTCTATCGTTTTATCTTTTAAATCTTTAAATATCTCCCATACATCTGCATGAGCCTGTGGTAGTTTTTTTATCTCTTCTGCAATATTAGTAAGACTTCCTTTTAAGTCCTCCTCATCAAAATTATTAAGCCCCGAATAGGTACTTAATGCATCATCCAGGCTTTCTAAGTTACCATAGTAGTCTATGATATATCCATAGTCCTTTCCTGGATAAACACGATTGACTCTCGCAATAGCTTGTAGCAAGGTGTGCTCCTTTAGTGATCTACATAAATACAACACGGTGTTATTAGGTGCATCAAAGCCAGTAAGTAATTTTGCTACAACGATTAATATTTCTGGATGATCTCTTTTTTTGAATTGATTGATTACAGCTTTTTCGTATTTCTTCAGATCTCCGTATTTATCAATCATTGCTGAGAAATACTTGTCTTCCATTTCTTTGGCTTCATCTTGTTGATGAAATCCATCCTCTGTTCCTTCTCTTTGATCAGATTGGGTAACGACGACTTCAGATGAGACCAAACCAATTTCATCCAGATACTTTTTATAGAGTAAAGCTGTTTTTACCCTTGGTGCAACCAATTGGGCTTTGGGTTTATACTTGTCGTTATTTGTCTGAAAAAAACCTTGATAATGCTCGCTTATATCCCAGGCTCTTGCATATACGATTTGGTCTGCCATGTTTAGCTGATCAACAGTGTTAAACTTTCTTTTCAACGCTGCTTTGCCATAATCAGATAGAGGTTCAGAAACCTTTTCGAAAAAACGATTAATCGGGTCTTCATTTAAAGTCATTTGATTATGTCTTCCCTCGTACAACAAAGGGACAACAGCACCATCAGCCACGGCATCTAAAACTGTATAAGGCAAACCAATGTATCCTCCAAACTTATGAGCGGTACTCTTTTCCTTTTTCATTAAAGGTGTTCCGGTAAATGCTATAAAACAGGCATTAGGAAAAACACGTCTCATACTCACATTAAATGTCCCGTATTGAGTTCGGTGACCTTCATCTATTAATACAAAGATGTCTGCAGAAGTCAATGGATTTTTTATTTGCTTAACGGCAGCTTCAAATTTGTTGATGATACTTGTTATAATCGCATCTCCTGAATCGGTCAACAAGTCACTTAAGTGACTTCCTGTTTTGGCTTGTACCACTTCTTTTTGACACTTCTTAAAAGTATCAGATATTTGATCATCTAAATCAATACGGTCAGTGATTAAGATGATTTTGGGATTTGATATGTTCTTATCAGATGCCAACATTTGTGCAAGCATCACCATCGTTAAACTCTTTCCACTTCCTTGGGTATGCCATATTACTCCGCCTTGCCTCTTGCCAGTAATATCTAAGCTTTGTACTCTGTTAATGGTTGTGCCTACAGCGAAGTACTGCTGGTATCTGGCTACTTTTTTTATACCATCATCATATACTGTGTAATTTCTTATGATATCCAAGAGTCTCTTGGGCTGGCATAAGGAATACAAGATTTTATCCTGTCCAGTTACTTCTCTTTCTTCCTTTTCTACTTTATCAAAAAAGGGCTTAGCATAGCTATAACCAAACTTCCTTTCTCCATAGAGCTTCTTCTTAACTGAACGGTCTAATGGCGTATTTTTAATTCTATTGAGTAAGCTATTATAATCAGATGCTGATGCACTGTTTTGAAATTGTTCTTTCCATTTTGACCAAAACTCCTTACTCGTTCCGGTTGTTCCATACTTGCCTTCGTTACCAGCGACAGAAATGAGTAAGGAAGAATAAACATACAATGATCTTATGCCTGCTTTACTAAAATTTCGGATGTGTTGCTCTATTGCTAATTCTGTCGGTGATTTTGTTCCTTTTAATGCAGGTGATTTACATTCTATAACCACCAATGGAATACCATTGATAAAAAGTACAACATCAGGTCGATAGGTATCCACTCTTCCCGTTCTTGTTACTGAGAATTCCTCTGTAACATGATAGATATTGTTTTCCCAATTTTCCCAATCTATAAATTGCAGCGTATGACTTTTCTTGTCCCCCTCTATGGTTTGCTCAAAAGACTTGCCTAAGGTGAGTAGATCATACAAGGCTGCATTGGCATTGATAAATCCATCTTGGAGCGGAAGGTCTTTTAATGCCAATACGGCTGAAGCGATATTTGAATCAGAGAATGGATATGCTTTTCCTTTTCTCTTTATGCTATTTATAGTGCTCAATTGATTCTTAAGCACCTCCTCGAAAAGGACAGCGGATCGTTTGCCACCTCTTAACGCTTCAGCTTCTGAAGGTGGGATATAAGTGTAGCCCATGTTAACAAGCAGCTGAATCGCAGGTATTTGTGATATGTGGTCTTCTAAAAATGATGGTGTCTTGCTCATAATTTGGAACTATTTATACTTCAATCTCATTACTACAATGCTTATTATTTGCGTTTTAAAAGAGATGTCTTAAATTTGCATTGCTCTTCCTACCATATTAGGAGGATAGAGTTTCGAAGCTCGATACATCAAGATATGTACCGAGCTTTGCGGTTTTTATTCCTTTCCGTTTCACTGCGTTCGCTTTATAGAATTATTAATCTCCTCAGCTGATGGTAGCAAACCTCGCAGTTGTTCAGGCAACTCATGCACTAATTTGTATTCTGCTACACCTAATGGCACAGAGCTTTGCTTAAGTGTATATTCGACAACAATGTTATTGGCTTCTTTACAAAGGACAATACCGACTGATGGCTGATGATGTTCCCCTTTTAGTTCTTCATCGATGGCAGTTAAATAAAATTGCGACTTACCAGCATATTCAGGCTTGAATGCATCTATCTTTAATTCAATATTCACGTAGCAATTAAGTTTGGTGTGGAAAAAGAGTAAGTCTAAGAAATACTCTTTTCCGCCAATTTCTAATTTGTATTGCCTGCCCATGTAAGCAAAGCCTGCCCCTAATTCCAGTAAGAATTTTCCTATCTGCGTTGTCAAGCTATCTTCTATTTCTCTTTCTGATGATTCAGCCCCTAATTGTAGAAAATCAAAGAAGTAAGGGTCTTTAAATGTTTCCGTGACCATGCTTGCTTGATTGGTGGGAAGAACTTGGGCAAAGTTGTTGCTTAGTTTGCCTTGGCTATGATAGAGGTCTTGATCGACCTTATTGATCAAGACTCTTTTAGACCAGTTATTAGAGATGATTTGTTCACAGTAAAATGATCTTTCTTCTATGGTTTCTATTTTATCAAGTAATAGCATATGGTGGCTCCACGGTACTCTTGCAAATGCCTGTGATTCAAAAGCTTGAAATTGTGCAACCACTGGCTGCACAATTATATCTAGCTGATTATCAGGTGATTGTATTTGTTTAGTAGATGGCGGCACTTTTGGTTTTAGGCTTGCTTTTTTATCGTCATTAGCCCCTTTTTTTGTCTCTATTTCTAATTGTGCAGCATCTGGCTGCACAATTTGGGAGGTAGGCCATTCTGCAGCAAATCGCATCATATATTGAAGGTTTCGCTTACTCAAGCCCTTCATAGTTGGAAAGCTTGATTTCAGGTCCAGAGCCAATTGGTCTACAACTTTAGCTCCCCAACCTTGACGATCTCTTTCTTGATTTAAGGCATGCCCAATATTCCAATACGTGTAGAGCAACTCACTATTGACATACATCGCCACTTGATGCTGGGAAGAATGAATACGCGTCTTTATAGAATCTAATAGATGACCGTAACTCTTGTCGTCAAAAATGACTGGTTTGTCTTTACTCATACTTTAACTCTTTTTTGCCCTGTTAACAATTGCTGCATCAAGCCCTTCTTCTGCTCTTGCAACTGCTCTAAATAATTTTGTATTTGATTTATCTCTTTGTCGGCTTCATTTAGTACCTGAGCGATGGCGGTTTGTTCTTTTATTTTCGGTAAAGTCATTTTTAGTCCGAAAAAATCACCGAGACTTATATTCAATAAACCATGGGCCCGTCCTCCTTCTTGAGCAATTTTCATAAGGTTATTTACAATCATTCCGCCTTCAAAGTAATTAACCATAAAATCTGAACTGACTTTTTCAGTTAACCTGAAACATATATAGAGGGTCGTTACAACTGCTTTTTCAAAATCATCTAATCGCTTAAATGCTCCCATTGGATATCCTTTAGAGTAGCTTTTGTTATAACAAAAATCACCATTATTGACGAGGTAATATCCTGAAAGGGTTTTGCTTGCAACTCTTTTATTAAAATAGTCTTCCTGACGTACAAACCCACGTTGAGCTGAAATTGTAACAACATTATCATGTAGCTCTTCATTCTTTTTTGTCAATCTATTTGCCACATCCGAGAACTTCAATTCTTCCCATTCCTCACTAAACCCAGGCAAGCGTTTCTTCCCAGTCAACAACTGCTGCATCAGTCCTTTTTTGCGGAGCTGTAGTTTTTTGATGAGGGCCTGGGTGGTTTCGATGGCTTTGTCCCAGATGGACAGGATGTCGGCGATCTTTTTTTGTTCGGGGAGTGATGGAAGAGGAATTTTGAGTTTCTTGAAATAACCCAATCCAATAGTCTTAATCGTCGAGCCAACAGCTACTCTTTCAAACTCTCTTTTGTTTTTCTGCAATAGATAATATAGGAACCAATAATGACAAAGAGACTCATTTGTATACCACGCAATGAAATGTTGACTAACTGCCATGTCTTCATACATAACAGCACTTTTTCCAACACCTGCATCTCGAGAAAGCAAAACTGTATTTTTTTTATGAATTACTGCTGAAGAGTTCTTTATACCTAATTCTGAGATGTCGTTCTCTGTTTCTGAAATCAAACCTTTATCAAGTTTTGAAGAATCAGCTAATGAAATCCACTTAATTCCTCCATTGTAATATTCCTCCTTTTTCTTGTTTGGAGTATGACCTGATCCTCTTTTAGAAACCTCGTCTAATAATTTAAATTCCCAATCCTCAGGAATCCATCCCAACTTGGTTTTTTTATAGCCCTCCTTTATTTTTGATTCTTTGTTCTTTTCTGATTTTATTTTTGTTGTCATGTGTTGCTTCTTTTGTCTGAATCACGGATTTTTTTTTGGATTACGCAGATTACACGGATTTTTATAGATATGTTTTTTTTTACTGAAATCAGTGCAATCCTATAATCTGTATAATCCGTGATGCTGACATTTATTAATATCCCAATTCTTTTAAATAAACCGCCATCTGATTTTCTACACCAACTAACTCTTTTTTTAATTCGGCAATTTCTATTTGCGTCGCTGCAATATCTACAGGCTCTTCTTCTTCAAAGGTATCTACATAGCGAGGGATATTGAGATTGTAATCATTCTCGATGATCTCTTCTTTTTTAGCGACATAGCTGTATTTGTCTATAGTTTTCCAAGATTTTAAGGTGTCAAATATTTTTTGGATATTATCATCAGAAAGCTTGTTTTGATTTTTACCACTTTCGTATTCGTTACTGGCATCTATGAAAAGGACTTCATCTGTTGTCTTGGTTTTGTCGAAGATCAAAATGGTTGCAGGGATTCCTGTTCCAAAAAAGAGATTAGAAGGTAAGCCGATGACTGCCTTTAGTAAATTTTCATCTATCAATTGTTTTCTGATCTTGCCCTCACTGCTGCCTCTGAATAATACACCATGTGGTAAGACTACTCCTGCTCGTCCATGTTCATTCAGCGTCTCAATCATGTGAGTAATAAAGGCATAGTCACCTTTACTCTTAGGCGGCACTCCTCTATGGAAGCGATTGTATCTATCAGCACTGGCTTCTTCTGCTCCCCATTTATCGAGTGAGAAAGGAGGATTGGCTACTACGACATCAAACTTCATGAGACTGTCCTCTTCTCTGAGTTGAGGATTATTGATGGTGTCTCCCCATTCTATTCTTGCATTGTCCATTTCGTGAAGGAACATATTCATCCGAGCCAATGCCCAGGTGCTGCCGTTTACTTCTTGTCCGTAGAGGGAGACGTTTTTACTTCCTACTTCTTTAGCTGCTTTTAGGAGTAATGAGCCAGATCCGCAGGTTGGATCGCATATTCGTTCACCGTCTTTAGGTTCTACTAACTTGGCCAGTAAAGTGGATACTTCAGATGGTGTATAAAATTCTCCTGCTTTCTTTCCAGCATCAGAAGCAAACTTACCTATTAAGAATTCGTAAGCATCACCGATGATGTCATTGCCTTCAAGATTAGATGGCCTCAAGTCAAGTACTTCAAAATCTGAAAGTAAGTTTTTGAGTCTTCTATTTCGATCTTTTGTAGGACCGAGGTTAGGTTCAGAGTTAAAATCTATGTTTCTAAATACGCCTTCGAGTTTAGAGCGATTGGCCTCCTCGATGTCTTCTAAAGAGATGTTGATTAGTTCACCTAGATTAGCTTCGTTTCTTTTTTCGTATAGATAATCAAAGGTACTTTGATCAGGTACTTTGAAGCGTTCGTGCTTCATGGCTCTTTCTATTCTTGTGGCATCACCATCATACTTTGCTGTGTATTCTTCTTTCTTTTCTTTCAGTACATCAGAGATATACTTGACGAAGAGCATTGTTAGAATGTAGTCTTTGTATTGGGTGGCGTCTATAGTGCCTCGGAAGGTGTCACAAGCTTTCCAGACTTGGTTGTTTATTGTTTCTTGAGTTAGTTTCATGTTTTATTTTTTAAAGAGAAGGGCATTGCCCTTCTCTTTGAGTTTTTAAAATGTTTAGGCCCTGACTTTACAGTTCCAATTAGGATAATCATCTCCTTTGGTTCTATTATTTTCCCACTGAAGAGGCTGCAGATTTCTAATATTATCTGAGCCTCCCTTTGAAACAGGATGGATGTGATCAATTTCCCATCCTGTTGGTGTAGTAGAACCATATTGACTTCTTCTAATTGGGGCTCCACATTTGTCTCTTCTCCAGACTGCAGGATCTTTACCTCTAATAGTAGAAGCTTTCTCCCAAACCCTTTGAATCGTATTTTGATCGAACCTTCCTCCGATCGCTGGTTTATTTCTCATTTTTATATTTTTATGAGATTGCCAAGATTGACGGACATTGGCTAAATATCCCGAGTAAACTCCAAACTTCTTTGGTGCTGTGAAAGAAAGGCATATATTTGATTTGCACATCGTTGCTATCGAGAGATTGGTGACAAGCCAATATTCAGATTGCAATGCCTTTAGAGTCTTATGGTTACTAATCATGAGACTTTTTTTATTTGTCTATCCAGATTTTTCAGTTAATAAATTAAGTAATCCATTTTTGATATTGAGTCTTTTGTTTAGGATATCTCTTTCTATTCGTATTTGCTTATTTAAAAGTGTATAAATTTCAACTGCCTTAAGTTGTTCAGTCATAGGTGGAACAGCAATCTTGATTCTTAATAATTCATGCTTTGGTATGGCAGGTATCGTTGCTCCCAGTCCCACATTTTTCAATTTGTGTTGAATACGAGGGGAGTTTATCGCCATCGCGAAGTAATCTGCATTTATAACATCTTGATTTAATTTGATCACATAGAAAAGAGATGAGGCTACGCATGCATCTGATTTTGATGAATATTTCCAAGCAAAGTTCCTAAAGCCTTTAGCTGCAAGGATGACATCATTCTCTTGAAGTAGTACATTCTTTTCGTCAACATCTATATGGATATAGCTATCATTAAAAAGTGTCAACTCAAAGTCATCATCGAATTGGTTTCCTTTCAAGTATTTTACATTTCCTTCCTTTTCAGTCTTGAAATGCGGTCCGTACCTAATAGATGTTATTATGTCTTTTGTCTGCTTCATACACTTAGTAGATATCCTTATAGACGTAAATATAAGGCAAAAGGTTCAATAAATAACAATATAAAATATCTAGTAGGCGTATTCTAATGATGAAATTGTGATACGACAGTATTCTATTACATTGATTTTCAAATATTTACATCAAATATTGGTCGAATAAATATTTTTGCAAAAATCTCACAAATGGGGTGGTTGGGTGGGAATAGATCGCGGGTTGGCAGAAAAAGTAATGTGTATTGAAGATTCTTTGCTTTTTTGAGGGTTGGCTTTTTTCTAGCTAGCTAGAAAGGTAATACAATAAACTAAAAAAGCTTCTTCTTATATGATTTGGTATCAGGCTCCAAAATACTGCTTCTAAATTAATATTTTAAAGACTTTTATTCAAAAGAACCTTAAGTCCTAACCTTTCACTCATTCTGCGGTGGTGCTGCCGCAAAAAGACGGTAGTCCGCGTCTAGCAAAGAGGGTTCGTAGATCAGGAAAATGAATAGAAGGACGTAGTCCTGA
>JAHDGD010000142.1 GCA_020627825.1 Saprospiraceae bacterium | reverse complement strand
GTCTTATTTTGAACCAAACTTTTTATTATAATCTACAATAGATTGATTGACGATGTCAATTGCAACATCTTTCTTCTGAAATTCTTCAACGATAACTTCTTTGTTTTCTAATTTCTTGTAATCCTCAAAGAAATTTCTGAGTTCTCTAAAGAAATGACGAGGAAGTTCAGAAACATCATTGATGTGATTTACTGACATATCATTTTTTGCAACAGCTATGATTTTATCATCTTTTTCATCTCCATCAACCATTCTCATTACGCCTATTACTTTTGCCTCTACCATACATAAAGGTTGAATGGTAATAGATGAAAGAACCAATATGTCTAGAGGATCATCGTCATCACAATAGGTTTGTGGTATGAATCCGTAATTGGCTGGGTAATACATGGACGCATAGAGAACACGATCAAGCTTGAGCAAACCCGATTCCTTGTCAAGTTCGTATTTTGCTCGTGTATTTTTTGGTATTTCGATAATTGCATTTACGATTTCTGGTATCTCTTTTCCTACAGATACATCATGCCATGGATTCATCTCTTCACTATTTTAAATTCACCGCAAAATTAGGTAAAAAAAGGGGATATTTACAGCATTTTAATCTATGAATAAATGTAGTATACATTAAACAAATGTGTAATATGATTGACAGTTGTTATAAAGTCAAACATTCCTTCTGAGGAAGCTTAATGGATCAAAAAAAGATTATCGAATAATGACTAATTTTCCAATATTATTTTTGAAGTATTTATCTGTATTGGTATCGTATTTTTCATACAATTCGCCAGACTCCTTAGATGTTGTTACTTGATATAAATAAACACCATTTGCTAATTTACTACCGAATTCATCAGTTCCATCCCATTTATATTGTGTGCGGTTAACACCAATATGAAGGGGTCCAAGTTCTAACCCACTAATTTCTTTTACAACTTTACCTGAAACAGTCATGATTCGAATATTGATATCGCTTGGCATTTCATTTCCAGTCAATGTAAAAACAAACTGCGTACAGTCGCTAAACGGATTCGGATAATTAAATACATTTGAAATCAATTCTTCATTGATTACTTCGAAGTCTATGCTAAAATCTTGATTTCCAGATAAGTTTCCAGAAATATCTTTTGATCGAACTTGAAGTGTATAGATTCCATCCTTTTCTAACGTAGGAGTAAAAATAATTTCACTTTCATTGTTTTCTCCATCTGTTGCTGGAGTGAATACAATGTCTTCATGATTCATTGCATATGTGATATTGATGCCATCTGGATCAATCAAGTTGATTTGGTAGGAAGAAGTATCGTCAAGTAATAAAAACTTGTTTTCGTCTTTCGTTACAATTCGTATAATAGGTTCAGCTGATACAATGTCACCATTTAATATACGACGACCATCAAAACTTACATCCAATAATGGATTCCTTAAATCTTTTCTTATTTCAAAAGTTCGAAGACCAAAATTGTTGAAGTAAAAACATTCCTCAGGTGATTTTCTTGAATTAGCTTCAATGGATACAGAATATTCTCCTGTAAAATCGACAGTTTCTAATTCAAAATCGACATATTGTTTTTCACCTACTCCAAGATCTTTTAAGGTAATAAGCGAGATTGTGCTTAAGTTATCTGAATCTGTTAGAGTAATTCGAACATCAATTGAATCTACATCCACACTTCCTATATTTTTAACTGGAATACGTAAAACAAATTTATTACCCTGATCGAGGGTATCCGATTCGAAAACAGCCTCATCGTCCAGGAAATCAAGTGCAAGTTCTGGGATTCCATCGTAAAAGACACGCCAAAAGACAAGGTCTGCCGATGTAAGGTTTACATTATCAAATGAGAAATACTCAAGTTTCAAAAATGGATAAAGTTCTGCACTTATCTGTGAAAGGTTCAGTTCTTTCTCAATAATTTGCTCCATCAATAACGTGTCAGTACCATCAGGTCGAACTCCATACAAATTAACATAGGTAGAGTCATTAGCAGGTTCTTCTGAAAGTTCTTCTTTCCACACTAGATTTCTCCATTTAGTTGATGGACCTACACGTACAGATTTTTCTGTCCCTGTAAACCACTTTCCGTACATTGCTGCTCTGGTGTCTGCCTTATCTTCAATCGTTTCAGCAAGATCTTCTGCAAAAGCTTCTTTATTTTTTTGATAGAAAAAGTTATATGGTGTTAAAGTTTTCGTTTTTAAACTATCAACTAAAATAGCTCCCTGATCACCAAGGGTTTTGAATATATTTCGTCCGTTATTCACAAGTTCATCCGCTTCCCAGTCGAAATTCATGAAATCGGATGTAAAGTTGTTAGCTCTATGAATGGTGTAAAAGAAGACATAGTCTCCATCATCTAATTCGTCTTCTAACATGTTAACCAGATTGATACGGGATTGCTGATCCGTAGGATCAAAATAAAAAGCAAGTGCATTTTCATTTTTGGGTTGTAAGGAACCGTATTTTCCTGCAAAGTTATTTTGTTTAAACTTGCCCAATGAATCAGCTGCAACAACAGCTAGCATAGGCCCTACATTAATATAATAAGCGTTCCCCCAAAAACCATCGTTTATAAAAAAGTTTGCAAAGTTTTCACCTTTACTCACTCTGTTAATTACACGTATATCTCTTAAATTTTGTACATAATCTAGTTTGCCGTTGGTCAATTGTAATTCATCAAATTCATTGTCATCAAATTGATCTACATGTGATTGTGACCATCCACTATTTGAATTTGGAATATAAGTAAATGAACTAGAATTCCATGTTCTTCCTGTACCTGTTATATCAAGCTCGGGAGCAACTCTCCAGTAGTATACTTTGTTGGTTTCGAAGTCTACATCAGGTGACCACTCCAATAAACCTATCGATTGTGTGAGATACGTTTCCAGCATAAAAGGTGAATCAAAACTTTCCACTGTATCAAGTTGAAAAATAAAAGTTTGTTTATCGCCTAATGCATTGAAGCTAGAGGCAAATAACGTAACATCCGATTTGTTATAAATGGAATAATTCTTAGGCTCTACAGGTACAGCTCCATTACTAAGAATGAAAAAGTCATACGTATCACCTCCTGACGAATTCAATAATTCATTATTGTTTTCAGCTGATGGATTCGGCCATTCATCAAATTGATTCAGATCATCAACGAAAATTTTAATGCTGTTTTTACCTATTACTTCTGTACTTTCAATAGGTAAACTAATGCAATAATTCGATTTATAAAAAGGTGTTCTTTCAGTAATGGAAGTATCTTGAAGTACATTTCCCAGTGGGCTTATGTGTTGGATATTGATTGAAAAGCTAGAGTCTATTGCAATTCCTAGATTCGCAACATCGTAACAGATTTTAAAACTGTCTTGAAATGCATTAACAACTTCAGGGAAGTGTTGAACACTGCTAAAATCAGGTGTATAATCTTGTCCAAGACTGGAGTGCATTTTCACTGCTGGATCTCCATGAAAAGTGAATTGTTCCATCAACGTCTCATATTGGTATCCTATTGCTGCGTCGTATTTCTCTAAAATCGGTTGTACAGCAGATCCTAGGGTATTGTTATATAGATCATTCCCAAAATTGTCATATAGGTCTAGCCCTACATTATATTGATTGGTTATGTAGGCTTGGGAAGCAGCTGCAAGAAAAACAATCGATCCTTTGTCTTCAGCTAGTACAAATTCTTCACTTAAGCCCAATGATCCAGTATGGATGTTTCCAGAATGACATCCTAGAGAAATCAATAATGGGTATTTTCCTTTGTTCTCGTATACATTTACATTTTCAAGACTTAAATCAAAAACACCCACAGCACTATGACCAAAGAATGTCAAGATAGAAACTCCATTATTTATAATTTCTCTTATGCCTTCCGATTGAACGTTTTCTATAGGATCACTCGATATTTTATAGTAAGTCGTAACATCTGCTCCGAATTCATTTTGCTCGATTACATCTTCCATATTTCCGAGCATATTTCGAATTGTAGTTTGAATATTGGGGTCACCTCCACTAAGGTGTAACACTTTTTTCATCCACAATTTCTCCTCAATTGTTTGCGGATTATTTACTTGATTTTCGTGTTCTATTATTTTATTTAAATAAATCCGAATTTGATCTGTAGAACGGACTGCAATTCTTCCTATAGGTACGATAGGTTTAGTAAGTCCCCATTCAGCTGCTAATAGATTGTCACTTCCAGGATAGCCATATGTAGGCACATGGAATATAGGATCATCATCTTTTTGTTCCTGTGAACGATACGTTGCGTATTCTCTACCTTTTCCAATAATGAAGACATATTCTAAATTTTCCCAATTCTTTGTAGCCCATACAATAAAAGAACGCAATCCCAAGTGATGCCCCTCTATTCCGTACCCAAACGTTTCATAAATTTTTTCAATATCAACAATCTGTGTTTTGTGTGAACCACCTTGTGTCGATGATCGGTAAGCTGCATATTCTTCTACATAATTAGTACTTGTGCCAGCATCCTCAAATAAATCAGGATGAGAAAGGATCATGTAAGTGTTACCTTCGTCGCTAAAATCAGTAAATTCTATTGACTCACTTGCATCAATTGATTTTACTGAAGCATTATTAACAACAAGTATATCACTATCTACAACAGACCCTTCTAGTTGAAATTTTACGACATTGTTTTCAACAATTGACGTAATCCTCTTCTTTGTCCCCAAGTCATAGAAGACAGGTGTACCCTCATTCAGATTGAAATCTTGCAATTCAAGATATCTATCGAAAATATTGTTTTCAAACTTAAAACGCGCAAAATCTCCATTGTTGAAATTAAATGTTCTAGGATACTTAATGGTCACATACGCTAGACTAAATCGATCACTTGATCCACCATTTGCAATCAATTTAACTTGAGTGGTATTGGCTAATAGTGATTTAGAAAATGTGATTTCATCTTCTGTAACTCGATAATTACTAAAGGCATAATTTTTAATTAGTGAATTTGTTACAAACACTTGAATGTCGTGAATCACATTATTAACACCAAATCTTAATTCTAAAGAAGGGTCAGGACCATCTTGATAGATATTAGTCAAGGCATTATTAACTGTTATATTTTTCCGTAAACCTGAACCATATCCTTCAATATCTCCTGGACTGGAATACCGTACATCTCCTACTATTTCTTTTGTAAAAGTTGTGGAATATATCTTCTCTACTTCCTCTACATAATAAGGCTCTAGCGGAGGTAAACTCGAAGATAATTCAGTCGTGCTTACTGCATATCGTTTTTGATCACCCGTTTCATATGTCAGATAATAAGCGTTGCTATCAGTGATCAACGAATACCTAGTGTTCAATTGATATTGTTTATCCTCGAACATGAATTGATCTACTTGATTCCTATTTTGTTCTCCATAAAATTCAATGTAATCGCCTTCTGCCATTAACCCTTCACCACTGGTGAATATTTCAATCTCAGTACCAAGATTGAACATAGAAAAAGAAGACATCTCAATCGAACTTACAGGAAAACCCATTTCTTCAAGCTCCGCTCTTGTCACTCGATATATTCCATCCTCACTTACAGTTAACTTAAAATATTCTGCTTCGTAGTCGATCCACTCATTACCATATTTTATGGATGCACCGTCAACATATTGTGCTTGAAGACCAGAACCTATTAAAATACAGATAAGGAATAGGTAGATAGATTTCATGTCAAAAATTGAATTTATTTAAAATTTTAGCGCAAAAGTATACCGTTAATTGAACTCCAAAGGTAGTATATAAACAGCTACATTTCAATGATTTCCAATAATATAGAGTTATAAACGACAGTTTTTCAAAAAACCATATAGTATAAAGCATAAATTTCTACACTTTTGCCATATGGGATTAAACACCTAGGTGTATGAATGTCTTTAGTATCATTTACTTTGTTCTCGTTGCATGCTTTATTTACATAGTTACGTATAAAGCATCGCTATTGTACACTTTTCTCTATATTAAAGACCCCAAAAAACCCGAATTCCCCTCTTGTTTTTCGATTTTTTTGATCATTTCAGTAAAGAATGAATCACAAAGGCTTGAAAATGTCCTGAACTCTACACAAACAGATGGATTTCTTAGGTCAAATTCACAAGTAATTGTAGTAGATGACCATTCTACTAATGAAGAATCCGAACGAATGCGTAAGATTTGTTCTGAATACGATAATGTTCGGTACCTCTTATCTAATGTTCAAGCTGGTAAAAAACACGCTATCCGATATGCAATTTCTTCATTTCCAAATGATTTTTATGCTTTTACAGATGCAGATTGTATTCTAGGAAATCATTGGTATAAGCGAATGAGCTGTGCTTTTGAAAAAGGTGATTTTATTTTAGGATATGCACCATTTATGAAGCGAAAAGGATGGCTTAACAGCCTCCAAAGATATGAATGTATGTGGATCGCTTTTCAGTACTTTAGTTATGCTAAACGAGGCATTCCGTATATGGCTGTGGGACGTAATATGGGGGCTTCCGCCCAAAGTTTAAAAAGTGCTGTTCCCCGTATGAAAGGTGATCATCTCATTTCTGGAGATGATGATATGTTGGTTCAAGCACTACTCAATGATACAAGATTTTCATATTTACTTGATCATTCATCTTTTGCATATAGTGAAGCAGAAGATACATACGGTAAATACTTAAGGCAGAAGAGGAGACAGATAACCACCTCTTGGCACTATAAACTACTTCATAAAATACTGTTGGGAGGCATCTCTTCAACGTTGATTTTATTTTATATTCTTAATCTTTTATTTGCATTTTATTATCCAGTTGTAAGTCTGTTATTCATAGGTATTATGTCGATTTTTAATTTATTGATCTTTTGGCTCCCAAGCCAAAAATTAAAAGAACTAGATTTGCGCTGGAAAGTCATATACATAGAAGTTGTCTACGTCTTTCATTTAATCATTTTAGCGGGTTTTAGTTTCTTTTCAAAAAATAATAAGTGGAAATAATTTTAAAATATTTTAATCGATTGACTGATGTTCAGGTGAGCCAATTTGAAGCATTAGGAGACTTATATGCAGAGTGGAATGATAAGATTAATGTTGTTTCAAGAAAAGATATTGAAAATCTATATGAACGACATGTTTTACATTCACTTGCAATAGCTAAATTTATTGAGTTTACAGAGGGGTCACGTGTAATGGATTTAGGTACTGGAGGTGGTTTTCCAGCCATTCCTTTGGCAATATTATTTCCTCATGTCTTTTTTCATGCTATCGACGGAACAGCGAAGAAAATAAGAGTATTAAATGAAGTAGCAGAAGCAATTGACTTAAACAATGTAAAAGGAGAGCAACTAAGAGCAGAAGAAAATAAGAAAACCTATGATTTTGTGGTAACTAGGGCTGTAGCGAGTATGGAAAAGCTTATTCCTTGGTGTGAAAAGTTGATTCATAAAAATCAACAAAATGCAATGCCTAATGGACTTATTGCCCTTAAAGGAGGAAATCTACAAGAGCAGAAACAGTTTACGAAACGATATACTGAAACAATGCCTCTTAGCTCTTATTTCGATGAACCTTTTTTTGAAACAAAAGGGTTGATGTATGTGCAGTTTTAAATTGTCTATATGGTTTCAACAATGTAATGAACCATTTTACCGGAAAAATTCAACAAACATTCTTTTTTATGAGGAATATAAAACCAGTTGAGTAACCGCCAATTCATAGTCCCATATACTAATTTGTCAACTTTTTGATAAATAATAGTTCTTGTTAAACTCGTAATTTTCCTTTAAATTGGTGTCACCACCAACTTTTACACATGAAAAGGTTTGCGCTTACTGTTTTACAATTTATTGCAGGTATACTTTTGCTTTGCTGGAGTATAGCTGTTCAAGCGCAGCAATTCCCCATTTCGGTCAATACGATTTTAACGACTCCAGCTCTCCCATATTTAGAAGATTTTATTCAAGATAATAGTACTGTATTGATGTCAACTGTTTTTCTGAATGATCCTACAGCAGAGTCTTTCGATGTAGGATTCAGATTAACTATTTCAGGTCAAGGCATTACGATTACTTCGGATCCAGATTATGTAGGAGATATCTATACACTAGAACAAGGAGTGCCGCTTGTTCTAACGGGCTTCGAATTGTCCGCTTATTTTGATGTTGACCATCTGCTGTTCAGTGGCATTACAAAAGCACAATATCTTGCTCAAGGCCGATTACCAGAAGGCTTTTATTCTATCTGTTTAGAAGCGTTTGATATAAATAATCCATCGGGCTTGTCAATCAGTAACAAAGGATGTGGTTTCGGAGTGGTAGAAGAGTACGACCCACCAATGATTATAGGACTTTTGGGCGAAAGCCCCTTTTTACCCTCTCAAAACTATATTTTCAGTTGGCAGGGGATGCATCCTGGCACGTTCAATGTAGATTATTATGTGGAGATATGGGAAAAATTGGATGGCATGTCCGATGCAGATATCATGCAGTTAGAAACCCCTTATGCACAATATGAAGTATCCAATCTAACCAATTATGTGTATAGTTTAATAGATCCTATTCTTCAACCAGAGGTAGATTATTTAATGCGGGTACAAGTACAGGATCCATCAGGTCAGTATCTTTTTAAGAATAATGGGTATTCGCAACCTGAAACGTTTTGGTTTACTGCTGATTGTGTATTTGGAGAACCATGTGATGATGAGAATCCATGTACAGAAGGAGATGCGTATGATGAAATATGTAATTGTGCAGGTACACAAATAGTAGGTTGTGCGGATGGAGATGTTCCTTGTTCACTTGATGTACCTCCCATTGTGCAGTCTGCAGAAGATATCGAAGATGATCGATTTACAGCGAGGTGGAGCGGAGCATTAGCTTGTTTCGATTATGTATTGCTAGAATGGGCACGAGATGAAGAATTTGTTCAGGAACTCGAATCTTATGTGATTGAAAATACAGAAGCAACGACTTTTCTTGTGGATGCGGTAGATCTTGTGAATGGAGATTATTATTATCGGTTGAGTGGTTATATAGGAGAAGAACACACAGGATTTTCTGATTACATGTTGGTTAGTCAAAATCGATGTAAGGCCTTATCACTAGATGAAATGGATTATGCATGTGGAGAATTGGATTCAGTGATATTGAGTGAGGCAGAGCTTCTTAAAAACTTAAGTGTAGGATCAAAAATTTATGCAGCAGATTGGCTAGTGGAAGTCACGGAGGTAGTAGGGACAGAGCGTTTTACAGGAAGAGCAAAGATGACGAATGATTTTTTCCCTCAAGCACAACTAAATCTAGTTTTTCAACAAATAGCTGTCAACACGGAATGCCAAATGGTGGATGGATTTATGGAAGTGGAGGGTTTTGGGTTGGCTTTGATCAGCCCTGAAATCTCGGCATTACTTGATTCATTGATAGCAGGACTTGACATGGCGCTTGATGCATTAGATGCTTATGAATCAATCGTAGGTGCTGTAAATGATATCTTAAATGAAACAGATGGTATCAATGATTACATATCGGATGAATGGAATCTACTGGATGGGGTAGATGATATATGGGATGAATATCCATATTTAGATGAGGAGGTTATTGATGGCGTTCAAGATGCATTGGATTGTTTTACATCAGGGGCAATCATAAATGTGGATAGTTGTGCGGCTCAATTAGTAGCAGCATTGGGAGAGTTGCAAGATGCTATAGAAGATATGTACAATAGCTCTTATCAAGTAAGTTTTATAGAAGAGCCAGGAGTTACTTATGGATATGATGTGTATCAATATGCACCAATGAGAGAGTTGTATGATGAGATTTTGATTGCAGGAGAGCCCTACAGGGTGCCTTGGGTTATGGTACCAAGTGAAGGACAAGGTCAACGACGGATAAGAGCGCGAAAGGAAAACGATGAAGCTTTTGATTCGGAAACACGGATAGAAAACACGCTCCCACCACCAGTTGTGCTTGATAAAATAAGCACAGATAAAGAAACTGAGGTGTTGGTTGATTTTGGGGGAAACCCCCATGAAGAAATCCATCCATTGTATGCGTATGAAGTTCAAGGCGATTCTTTAAAAATAGCAGGAAAAGCGAATGTAGTCAGTTACGATAAATTACCACTTAAGGTATGCATAGTTCATGTTAATGAAGTTAAGCATGACCATATAGACTGGAAACTTGAATTGGATTCCATATTCGGAGTTGCGAATGTAGAGATTGACATGCAAGCATCGAAAACGATAGAGGCCGATGGGGTGATAGAAGATAATGGAGGGAGTGGCTTATTTACGAACTATACACAGGAGATGCAGGAGGTAATCGGGGAGATAGAAGGCGTAGAAGGAGATGTGTATTATCTTATCATGATGGAATCGAATGTAGATGCGACCAAGCTAGGGTATATGCCAAGAGGGAAGCAATTTGGGTTTATATATACTGATAATATAATAGGAGGAGATGAGGGGTTGATCAAGACAGTGGGACATGAGTTGGCGCATGGAGCGTTTAAGTTGCGTCACATGAAAGATGAATTTGACGGATGGAATGAAATTGGGGCGGATTTATTGATGGAGGGGAGTGTAGAGGGTACGCATTTGACGTATATGGAGTGGGAGCGGATTCACAATCCGGTAGGAGATTGGAGTTTGTTTGATGAGGATGAGGAAGGGGAG
>JAHDGD010000141.1 GCA_020627825.1 Saprospiraceae bacterium | reverse complement strand
TCCAAGGTAATTATAACAATAGATACGGTTGGGGAGGAGGATTATTAATAAGGTTTTGAGCTATTAGAACTTTCACAATTATAGATGTCAGCTAATTGCAATTAATTGATTTTAAAGATTATTAATCACCGTTTCATGTGAACCAATAAATTTCTAACTTGGCGTTTTCAAAGTTCTATAGATATATAGAATAGCTCAGCATTTACAGCACACTGACGTCCTCGTCCCTGCGGGCGACAGAGAGCTGTAAGCCCGCCCACAAAAAAACTATGTAAAAAAAGAACTATTAAACAAAAGAGAGCCAGCATGTAACATTAGATATGACGTAAGACTTCCTTCGGTCGTCCTACGCATATCATTATCCGTTATCGGTCATAAAAAAAATAAAAAACATTGTTTAACGAAATAGAAATAGAAGAAGCGTATCATAATCTTAGAAATTATTTCTACTATGAAAAGTTTGACCTAGCTACTAGAGAAAAAATATTTAAATGGCCAATTAAGAATGTAGGGAACCTTTGTAAAGAACTTAATGAAGGCAAAATACCAGAAAAGTATCTTAGAAAGATTTCACTAAATTTTTATCCAAAAAAATTTAAGCAGCAACTCAGTAACAAGGAAGATAACTACTATTCTAACTATCAGATTAACAGACCATCTGAATTATCAAACTTGATGATCTTTATTGATGCTCCCGTTGAGTTACACATAATATCAGTATTGTGGATAAAGTTGATAGGTAGCGATTTAGATTCAGATCTTGGTAAGTGGTGCTATGGCAATAGGCTATTATCCTATACAAATCAAAACAAAAAACTATTCAAAAGGTATTTAGGTGAGTACAAAAAATGGTGGAAAGGAGCTTTGGACACATCTAAATCAATCCTGGACAGCAAAAAAAACGCTACGATATTCACCTTTGACATCAAATCATATTACCATTCAATTGAATACGATTTTAAGAAAATTGAAATACAAGGATTAGGAAAAACTCGTAAAAGAAAAGAATTTATCCATACTTCTTTAGTCGAGATTCACAAGAAATACAAAAAACTGATACTCAACACTAATCATCCAAATGTTATTAAAAATGATAATTACTTCCCTCTACCTATTGGTCTATTGTCATCATTTATTTTAGCAAATGACTACCTAAAGGAGTTTGATGTGGAAATGAATAATTCTCAACCTGAATTCTATGGAAGATATGTGGATGACATTATTTTAGTCTACAAAGGCTTAAACAAAGTAAGAAATAAAAGGAATAAGATAAAGGCATTTATCAAAAAGAATTTTGAAACTCAATTTGAAATTGAAACAGAAGAGATTCGATTTGTAGGAGAGAAATACAAAAACCTAAGACTTCAGAATGAAAAAGTGTTTCTTTATGAACTTTCATATAAAAACTCACCAAGCATTATTAATGTACTTCTTGAAGAACAAAAGCAACGAAGCAGTGAATTCAGATTTTTATCAGACATCAATGATGAGAATTTTACTGATTTTGATAGCGTCGTATTTGAAAGAAGCTTCGATTTTGATGATGGAAACAAAGCAAAGTTTAAAGAGCCAAATGAAGATAAATTTAAAATAGCCTCTTTTATTGCTAAGCTAACTCAAAAGATTATTGAGTTTGGCCCTGAATATAAAAAGAATGAAATTCAAAAGATATATAAGTTCTTCAAGGGCAATTACTATATCAAGCATTATTATTTCTGGGAAAAAATACTCACTCTATTTTGGGTAAGTGAGAACTACAAATTGTTCTACAAAACAATAAAGGAAATAAAAGCTTCAATTGAAAAAGTATATACATCTGATAATTGGAATATTGAGAATCAAGCTCTAAGACAAAACCTAAACGACTATCTTCTTTATGCTGCTAAGCTAGCCGTCAATCTAAATCCAATAGATAACAATAAAGAATATATAGATAAAAGTATTTGTACAAGAGAACACTTTTCGAGATTCCCCTTTTTGCAATATACTATGGCGTATGAGAAAGCAAATTTAAATCTCCTTAGCACTAAATCACTTGAAGAACTAAAAGACAATCCAGAGCTTTTAGAAATCAAACTTGAAAATATTCCTACTGGCAAAACCTTTTATTGGTGTTATATCTATTACTTCTTCTTGCAAACTTTCAAAGATGAAATTTGCAAGGCATCACAAAATGAGTTCCTAAAAGAAGTTTTGAATATATATAACAAAATTAATCTCTCAAATATTCAACCAAATGATATATGGCAAATAGAACAGTTAAATGACCTATGTAATCCCAATAGGAAAGCACTTCAACTAACTGTGCCCTCTAGAAATACTCCCAAAAGTAGTTATAGAGTATCTCTTGTAAATCAATACGTAAAGAAAGAAAATTTTGTTAATAGCTTACTTGGAAAACCAGTTTTCGATGAATATAGAGCGAAGAGTTTAAGACATAAGCTAGATGAATGTGCCTCGGTAAATCAACTTGATATAGTTGTAAAGCCAGAGTTAGCCATTCCTTACGCATCACTTTATAAGCAAGTGGCTCACAGTTCAAGAAATGATTATTCACTTAACTCAGGGATTGAATTTATTAGTTCCAAATCAACAGCTTACAATTTTATAGTAACTTCTCTCCCATGCCGAATAGACAAAACGTTTAGAGATTGTATACCAATTATAAGAATAAAGAATAAATACACCTATAAAGAAGAACTACTTGTAACTGAGAATGGGCTTCTTACACCAAAAATTGATCATAAGGTCTTCTTTCTATTTAGATGGCAAGGACTGTACTTTTCAAGTTATTATTGCTTTGAATTAACTTCGATAGAAGATCGCTCAATTTTTAAATCTATGGTAGATTTGATAATTGCTCCAATTTGGAATATGGATGGACACTATTTTAAATCAATTGCCAACTCAATGGTAAGAGATATTCATTGCTATTACTTGCAATCAAACACATCAGAATATGATGATAGCAGAATAGTTCAACCGACTAAATCAAATTACATAAAAAAGGCTTCAGCTAAAGGTGGTACTATTGGTGAAATCAAACACAATTTTAATCTTGTACTGAGCGACTTGGAAGTTGAAAAACTTAGGCACTTTCAATCACTACAATATATTGAAACGCAAGAAGAGAAATTTAAGGAGAATAATATACTTAAACCTTTACCGCCAGATTGGAAATATGACAATGTCAAAAAAAGAATAATGAACAAATCATTTTTAGATGAAATCACGGAGAATAAAGACTTTGAAGACCTACCCTTTTAAAAGAAAACGACCGATAACACATGGTGATCATGGCATACCCTTCGGGATACGCCAGATACCATCATTCCGTTACATGCAAGCTGATGATTAAAAAGTCAAAAGTGAACTAACCAAGTAAATGAAAAGCCTCTGGTGAAATTTGCCAGCCCTCAAAAAAGCAAAGAGTCTTTACAGACACATTGCTTTTTCTGCCTCCCGCAATCTTTTCCCACCCACCACCCATGAAATGGGTTATATCATTTAATGAGATAAGTCAATTATTTGATTATATTGCAAGGAATAACTCCAAAATTGAATTATGAATAGGATTAAAGAAGTTTTAGGAGAAAAAGAGATCACTCAAACTTGGTTGGCTAAAGAATTGGGAAAGAGTTACAACATGGTAAACTCTTATGTCCAAAACCGAAGACAACCAAGTATAGAAGTATTATTTCAAATAGCTGAACTATTAGATGTTGAGGCTAAAGAACTAATACAATTAAAAAAGAACCTTGTCTAACATGAATAAAAAGGATCTATCAGAATCAGATATAAAAGCTAAGTTTATAACGCCAGCAATAATTAAAGCGGGATGGGATGAACAAACACAATTGGGTCGTGAAGTTTTCTTCACTGATGGTCGTATATATGTAAAAGGTAAATTAACAGCAAGAGGAAAGAGAAAGTTTGCAGATTATATTCTGTATTACAAACCAAATGTTCCAATTGCAATTATTGAAGCGAAAGACAACAAACACAGTCTAAAAAGTGGAATCCAACAAGCATTAGGATATTCTAACACTTTAGACATCCCTTGTGTATTTAGTAGTAATGGTGATGGATTCTACTTTCACGATAAGACTTCAACTGATGGCGAGATTGAAAAAGAGCTAACATTAGACAAATTTCCAAGTCCAGAAGAACTTTGGAAGAAGTACAAAAAATATAAAGGCATTGAAACACAAGCTGTAGAAGAAATAGCAAAACAAGATTACTTCCAAGATAAATCAGGAAGAAGCCCAAGATATTATCAACAGATCGCAGTCAATAGAACTATCGAGGCAGTTGCGAAAGGTCAAGACCGAATCATACTTGTAATGGCTACTGGAACTGGAAAAACCTATACTGCATTTCAAATCATCTATAGGTTGTGGAAAAGTAAAGCTAAGAAAAGAATTCTCTTCTTAGCGGATCGGACTGCATTAATCGATCAAACAGCTCGTGGTGATTTTAGACATTTCAAGGATGCACTAACTATAATCAAGAAAAAGAAGATAGATACAGCTTACAATATTTATTTAGCTCTATACCAAGGTCTATCAGACAGCAAATCTGAAGATGCATTCAAACAATTCAGCCCAGACTTTTTTGATCTTATTGTTGTCGATGAAGCTCATAGAGGAAGTGCAAGAGAAGATAGTAAATGGAGAGAAATCTTAGCCTATTTCGATAAAGCTACACATATTGGATTGACTGCAACACCAAAAGAAACAACTGAGGTCTCAAACACTGAATATTTCGGAGAACCTATATACACATACTCTTTAAAACAAGGAATAGATGATGGGTTCCTTGCACCATATAAGGTTGTGAAAGTTACTTTGGATATTGATGCTGAAGGATGGCGACCACCACAAGGTTTTTTAGACAAAAGCGGAAATCCTGTAGAAGACAGAATATACAACAGAACAGACTTTGACAAAAACATTGTAGTAGAAGATAGAAGAAAACTTGTTGCAAAAAAGATAACTGAATTTTTAAAAGGATACGATAGATTCGCCAAAACCATAGTATTCTGCATTGATATAGAACATGCTGAAGGAATGCGAACGGCATTAGCAAATGCAAATGCAGACTTGTTTGCTGAGAACAATAAATACGTAATGCAAATTACTGGAGACAATGAAGAAGGCAAACGTGAATTGGACAACTTCATTAATCCAAGTGAGCTTTATCCGGTGATAGCTACAACCTCTAAGCTAATGACAACAGGGGTAGATGCCCAAACATGTAAACTTATTGTGTTGGACAGTAATATAGGCTCAATGACTGAATTCAAGCAAATCATTGGTAGAGGAACGAGAATAAATGAAGATTATGGTAAAACGTATTTTACTATTATGGATTTCCGAAATGTCACTAATTTATTTGCTGACCCTGACTTTGATGGTGATCCAGTTATGATTAAAGAAGTTGGAGAGCATGATGATCTCGATGGATTGGAAGATGAGACTACAGATGATATCATAACAGATGTTTTTGGTGGCGAAGAAGTCGAGTTCCCAGTCATAGAAGGAGGTGGAGAAATAATAGAAGATCTAAGAAGAGAAAAAATTCGAATAGATGGAGTCCAAGTAAAAATTGTAAATGAACGAGTACAATACTTAGATAATGATGGAAGGATTATTACAGAGTCATTAAAGGATTACACCAAGAAGAACGTAACTAATCAATATAAAACATTAGAGGACTTCCTAAACTCGTGGAATAACGCAGATAAGAAAAAGGCGATCGTAATTGAATTAGAAGAGCAAGGTATATTCTTTGAAGCTTTGCAAGATGAGGTAGGTAAAGAGTTCGATCCATTCGATCTAATTTGTCACGTAGCCTATGAATCAAAACCTCTAACAAGGAAAGAAAGAGCCAACAATGTTAAAAAACGAAACTACTTTACAAAATATGGAGATCAAGCAAAAGCAGTTTTAAATAGTCTATTGGACAAATATGCTCAAGATGGTTTAATAACAATAGAGAGTACTGAAGTATTGAAATTAGACCCTTTGAATAAATTAGGAACTCCGCTTGAACTTGTAAAAGCATTTGGTGGGAAACAACAGTATTTAAAAGCAGTTAAAGAATTAGAAAACGAATTATACAAGATAGCGTAAATGGCAAATGTAGGAGCTGTAATATCGAGCATAAGAAATATAATGAGGCAAGACAGAGGAATTTCTGGCGATGCACAACGATTAGAGCAATTAGGGTGGATGTTGTTTCTTAAAATTATTGATGATAAAGATCAAGAATTAGAAATCACCAAAGATGATTATGTATCTGTCATCCCAGAGCGATTTCAATGGAGAACTTGGGCAACCGATTCTGAAGGAATTACAGGTGATGCACTATTGGAATTTGTAGATAGCAATTCAGAAGCTAACAGAGGTCTATTCGCTTCTCTTAGGAATTTATCCAACAGTAATAATCCTAAGAGAGCATCCATAGTTAAAGAAGTCTTCGAAGGGTCTAACAATTACATGAAGTCAGGATATGAAATGCGAAAGGTCATCAATAAGTTGAACGAGATTGACTTTAACAATTCTGATGACAAGCACATATTTGGAGACATATACGAAAGTATCTTAGTAGAACTTCGCGACGCAGGAAATAAAGGAGAATACTATACTCCCAGAGCTGTCACACAACTAATGACGCAAATGATAGACCCCAAACTGGGTGAAAAAGTATTAGATCCTGCCGCTGGTACTGGAGGATTCTTGACCGCAGCAATCGACCATGTAAGAGATCATTACGTCAATACAGTAAAGGACGAACACGTTCTACAAAAGAGCATTACAGGATGGGAGTTTAAACCTGTTGCATACGTACTTGGCTTAACAAACTTGATACTGCATGAAATAGATATTCCTGATTATCATTACATGGATAGTCTAAAGAAGGAATTCAACAGCATTGGTGCAAAAGATAGAGTGGATGTCATATTAGCAAATCCTCCATTTGGAGCAAGTATTGCAGATGGCGTAGAGACTAACTTTCCAGCGACATATAGATGTAAAGAATCAGCAGACTTATTTGTAATTCTTATGTTGCAACTCCTGAAACCAAAAGGTAGATTGGCTATAGTTTTACCTGATGGATCTATTACAGGAGGTGGCGTGAAAGCTAGAATCAGAAAAAAATTATTGACAGATTGTAATCTACATACGATCATACGGCTACCTCAAACTACTTTCTTTCCTGCCACAGTAAGTACAAACTTACTTTTTTTTGATAAAGGAAGTTCAACAAAAGAAATTTGGTACTATGAGCACAAACTGCCAATAGGTCAAAAATCGTATTCAAAAACTAAACCAATAAAGTTTCATGAATTTGAACCAATAATAAATTGGTGGAATAATCGAAAAGAAAACAACAAGGCCTGGAAGGTAAACGTGAATGACCTAAAAGATTGGGACTTAGATATAAAAAACCCTATAGTTGAAAAAAAAGATATTGGAGACCCAAAAAAACTTTTCAAATCTTTTAAACACCAGGACACTAACTTTAGAGAAACATTGAATAGCATCTTTAAAGATTTAGATGTATTACGAAATTCTCCTTTGAATGAAATCACTAAAAATTACAGCCACTTATTTAAAGACATAACTGTAACAAAGCAATTAAGAATCAAAATTCTTCAAAGAGCTTTAAAAGGTCAATTAACATTAATGTGGCGAAAACAAGTATCCATTAATGAGACTTCAATCGAGTTATTGAAACGAATTAAACTTGAGAGGGAAAAATTAATAAATGAAAAATTAATAAAAAAAGAAAAACCATTTCCCTCTGTAGCTAAAGAAGATGTTCCGTATGAATTACCACAAGAATGGGTATGGTGCAGATTAGGAGATCTAATTCATCTAAAATCAGGGCAAGATTTAACAAAATCTGAGTATAATGAAACCAACAAAGGAATTCCTTACTTAACTGGTGCTAGCCATATTTACAATAACAAGATAAATGTAAGTCGATGGACAGAAACACCAAAATCTATTTCTACATATGGCGATTTACTTCTAACCTGTAAGGGTACAATTGGAAAATTAATAATAAATACTATAGGAGATATTCATATTGCAAGACAACTCATGGCAATTTCACCTATTGGAAACATAGAAACTGACTATATAAAATATTTCTTAAAATTCTTTACAGAAGACCTCTTAAAGCGAGCAAAAAGCTTAATTCCTGGAATTTCGCGAAACGATATTCTACATATCTTATTTCCATTGCCACCTATAGAAGAACAACGTGCCATTGTAAACATAGTAAATAGCTTAATGGAAAAGTGTCTGACTTTAGAAGATATTGTTTTGAAACAAGAGGATAATTCCAACATGCTAATGAAGGCAACTTTAAATGATGCATTCGAAAGAAGCAGCAGATAATGGAACTATTTATATTTAACAACTGTTAATATATAGCTTGGAAATACTTTTTAAGAGATTCCTTGGTTTGAAGTTTAACTTTGTTAGCCCTGTAAGAATCAATCTTGCAACTGACACTGTGAGGAGAATGATTGTCCTGTGGTCGCCGACCACTATACTTAATATAACAATTAAGTTGAGAAATAAGTTCATCAAATCCATAACTTTAATCTTGTTCTAATACCCCCTAACCCTTGATTTTCAAGGATTTAAAACCGCGAGTGTAAATTCGGGTTAGGTTGTTTGAGGCAGAAATGCCGAAGTTGAAACCTGTAGTGTGGCATAGAAATATGATCCACCAAGGGATGGAGATAGGACCCCTGAGAAGTGTAATTCTTCTGTGGATTGGGGGACATTGTATGATGGTGCCGAAAGGTACATCCATGGTCCAAGCTCCCATTGAAAAAAAATAACCATGAGTTTATACACCGAGGAAAATTGGAATGAATTTGTAGCAAAAACTGAAGATAGTTATAAAGTAAAATCATATCCTCACCTAGATCCAATTTTCAATTTCCCTACAAGCAAGCACAAGTTAAAAGCAATACTATCTGATACAACAGGAAAAAAAGTGTCGAATCATGCCTTCGCTCCTTTCTTAAAAACACTACAGAATACGCCTCGGTACAGATATCAAGAAGCATCAGATAAGTATAAGTTAGAAACCAAGATAAGACCTATATCTTTCGCCAGTCATTTCGACACTTACATTTTAGGTTTCTATTCCTATTGTCTGAACAAGAAATACCAAAAATATATAACAGATCATAACTTTGGCGATCCAATTCTTGCATACAGAAATGATTTAAATGGAAAATGTAATATCCAATTTGCAAAAGATGCTTTTGACAATGTTAAAGCAAGAATAAAATCAAAAGGAACCTGTTCAGCAATTGCTTTGGATATAAAAGGCTACTTCGATCATATTGATCACAGAGTATTAAAATTAATGTGGCTTAAAGTAATTGGTTTAGATGAGTTACCAAGAGACCAATATCATATCTTTAGAACTATAACCAAGTACAGTTACATAAATTACATTTCGTTCTTAAAGCACTTCGATATCAATCTAAAAGCTATTGAAAAAGAACAGAAGAAAAAGTATCCCGATAGAAAATTTGCCCCCAAAGGATACAATTCGATTCTTGATTTAATTCCTAATGATCTTGCAGGTCCCTCTTATAAGGAAAAGATGGGTTATCTACGAAAGATGAACTTAATAACTATAAACCGAAATAAAGATAGATCATTAAGCAAAAATGGAATACCGCAAGGCTCATCAATTAGTGCTTTACTCTCTAATATATATCTACTTGACTTCGACAAAGAACTATATGAAAAAGCAATTAAAGAAGGATTTAGCTATAGAAGATATTGTGACGATCTACTGATAATTTGCGATACCGACAGAGTGAATGAACTCAAGAATTATGTCATGAATCTAATGATTGATAAATACAAACTAACTATCCAAGATAAAAAGACCGAGATTATAGATTTTAAATTAAGTCTACAAGCTAAAGTAAGAGGATTCAAAAGGCATTATAATAAAGACACGACTGACTTTGAAGAACTTCCAAACACAAATTCAAACTTTAAAAATTTACAATATTTAGGATTTGAATTCGACGGGCAAAAGATATTTATAAGACCAGGAAGCCTGTCAAGATATTTTAGAAAACTTAAAGCACGAATTGTTAAAACCGTCGGGATGTCTTACAGCAAGAATTCTAAATCACATAAGATATTCAAGCAGCAAATATATAGCAGATATAGCCACTTCGGTAAGCGTAATTTTTTATCATATGCCTTAAACTCTGCAAAGAAAGAGTATTCAAATTCGGATGGGGAAATAAAAGAAGGAATGAACTCCCCTGCAATAAAAAAGCAAATATCTAAGCATATGAAAATAATCCATCAAGAAATATTGAAAACAAGTGAGCAAAGAAGAAAACAAAAAAAGGCAAAAGAACTAAGAATATAGCCTTGCAATTACAGCACACTGCCGTCCTCGTACCTGCGGGCTACAGAGAGCTGTAAGCCATCCCGCGAAAAAATCGAGTAAATGAAAAACAAATTACTTAACAAAAAAGAGCCAGCATGTAACACATGGTGATCACGGCATACCCTACGGGATACGCCGGATACCATCATACCGTTATATATAATCGCTTTAAATCACTGACATTCCTCGTAATAAAACGCTTTAA
>JAHDGD010000140.1 GCA_020627825.1 Saprospiraceae bacterium | reverse complement strand
GTGAGAGGGATAAAGTTAGAGAGAAATTTCTCTAACTTTACCCTACTCGATTCTTAAAAAATAAAATTATGAAAAACTTAAAGAATGTTTTATGCCTAATGCTTTTAGGCTTATTGTTAGTCAGTTGCTCTAAAAAGGAGGTTGAGTTTACAGAGCCTTTACAAGAAGAATCTGTAAAATTTGAACGGAATCCAGAATATGATGCAATTTTAAGTGAATTATTTAATGGAGAGCCAATACCATTTTCTGAATTTCAAAATAATACGCCATTATTTTGTGATTTAGAAGTAGAAGAATGTAACGAACCCTCAGGCGGTGTTGATTCAAGAGTTAATAGAAGACGAGAGCATTTAATTGGTGACAATATTTCTATTATAGATATAAATGTATTAGATAATTGCCCTGAGGAATGGGACATTGTAATCAAAGTAGCGGTATACTATATGAACCAACTGAATAATGAACAAGAAGGGAGACTCACATACAGATATAATCGTATAGATAACAATGTTGATGTATTCGGTGATATTAATATAAGAAGAGTTAATTGGGGTGAAGAAGGTGTTATAGCAAGAGCTAGTTTTCCATTTGAATCAGGGAACCCTGGGAATAGGATAAGAATTAATGCAGATAGATTTGATGCTTTCCCTTTAGCAGGAAAAATATTAGTTGCGGTACATGAAATTGGTCATACAATAGGTTTTAACCATACAGATACCAATGATGGATTCTCAAATGTTGGAACATGTACAGATGAAGATATTGAATCAATTATGTACACACCAATATCTCATCTTAGTCTATATTCTGATTGTGATGAATCAGCTTATGCTGAAATGTATGGAAATTAATATTTCTTAATGACATTTTTAGGAAGTAAAAAACTTTAGTTTCTTACTTCCTAATCTTCAATGTAATACTTACTATCTGTTTTATTACGTTCGAATATGTCAATATCGCTCCCTTTGATTTGTAAATGTCTTATAATCCTACCCAATAAGCTATGGATACGCTCATTATGATCTAGCTTGTTTTTTATATCTATAATTTTCCATTTTACTGAAACGAATTCTTCTCGATTTTTTATGTTTTTTTCTATCCAAGAATATAATCTTATTAAGTCTTCATTGTCTTTATCATTAAGTTTTTCATAATCGTCAAAAAATGCTTCTTGATTCATCACTTCTTTTTCCAAAATTTCCTTTTCTAAAAAGTTGTGAACTACTTTGTTTCATTTGCATGATTTAGTAAAACCGTTTTTATCTACATATATCAAGTATTTTTTCCCAATTACAAACTTATCATAATACGATTGACTTACATTAACTTTTTGTAGAGATTTTGCTCATTTAAATGTGTGTTCTACTGAAAAGTGAAGTGATAAAGTTTCATCGTTTTTATCTTCTAGAATACCAACAAAAACAGAGTTAGCATTTTCTAATTGCTCGTATGGGTGAACATAAATAAAACAGTTGGCAAACACGGAAAGAGGAGTCAATGCAAAGAAAACTAAGATTGTTTTAAATATAAAGTTAAGTCCCATTTCATATATTAAAAGACAAAAGATATTCCTTTTATTACTGATTAGATAATATTTTTCAACATTGGTGAACATTATAGATGATAGAGATATACTCTGTAATGTCTTTACTACATCTGTAATTTCCCCCTCTACGTCTGTAATCTCAAAATCTCATCATCAATTAAGTATAGACTTGTACTGTTCATAGATAAGTTCATAGGCTAGTTCCTAGAACTAACGAACAGATCACTTAACCTAAATTTTCGTATTATGAGATTTCTTCGAGACGCAATTCATGTCGATGAGACAGCTTATCAATTAGCAGACCCACGAGACAAAAGCCTTATCAACATCATGGCATTGTTTACCCCTATTTCAGCAGGGATTGTCGGCTATGCCATTTACTACTGCATTATCTTTTTGACTGATTACTTTTTTGTGTCAGCCATACTAGGCGTGTTGGCTTCAATCGCCTTTTACTACCACGATACCACCTTACTCGGAACATTCAAACGTTCAGCGATTTATGTCCGATTGATTTTTAGCTTTTTGCTAATCGCCTTTGTCTCTATTCCGATCAAGATGGATTTGGTCGGGGAGGACGTAATCAAGCAGAAGCTTACTGAAATCAATCAAGTCGATAACGAACGATTTGAAAAAGAACTGTACAGACAGAAACAGGAAATCTATAATGAGCATAAAGCGATCAAAGAAAAAGTGATCCGAGCAGCAGAGCAGTACGATAGAACAGGGAAGGCGCAACAGTTAAGCGATGCAAGAAGGCTAGAAGCAATGTTTCTTGAAACCAAAGACGAGCGCATTCAAGCCTTAGAAAAAAGTGCAGAAATGAAAATGACAAAACTCACGACTTCTAGAGTTGAACTAGCTGGCTACTATGCGGTGAATATGTTCGATCTCTCCTCACCATCGGAGTTACTTATCAATATGATTGTTTTGGTCTTGGCTCTGCTTTTTGAGACGCTTCCCGTTCTTGTTCGTATGGGAATTGAAGGCGGTCATTTTATGCGAGCAAAAGAACATATTGAAAACCTCTCAAAGAAAGCAGATGAAGGTATTTGGGAAGTCGATCAAGAACTCATGGAAGAAGAAGGTATTGAGAATCTAACTGAACTCTTACTAAAACGAGCGTTGAAAGGAGAGATGAAAAATCAACTACGAAAGAATTTTTCTGATACGAAAAATCTAGTCGATCTAGCAGAGCAAGTAAAGGGCTTAAAGTCTACTAATGGGCAACAGCCTCCATCTGACACGAATGGTGAAAGTAACGGAAATAAAAATTCTGATGGTGGAGATATTCCTGAATTCAAATACGATAGTTAAGTAGGAGTTATGCTAGTCATCTTAATTGTTTGTGGGGTGTTTTTTTGTTTTGTCGTATACCTTGATCTGACAAGAAAGCCTCGCAAACTTCCGTCAAAGAAAGCTCTTGCAGGAGATGAAGAATTAGATGAAATGGATACCAAGAGCGATACCACAGATGAAAAAGACCTTGAGGAATTGAGCAGCCAAACCGAAGAAGAAGAAGTACCTATTCCTAGTAGTCAAACGCAAGAAATACAAGAGTACAAAGAAGATGTTCCCGATACCCCACAACAGTTCCGTAGAATGCAGCAGTCACTCAAACGGCAAGGTGTTCTCTTGCAACAACAAGCAGAACGACAAGCATTCGAGCAGATGCAAATGGATGTTAGTCAACGCATGATAGAACTAGGAAATCAAGGCGTAGAGATAGATCGTAAGAACGTCGAATTACAAGCCTTGCTCAATCAGATTGAAGCGCAGCGTAATCTTGTAGCTGTGGAGAAAAAGGAAATTCAAATAGATGGGAAAGTAGTGGAGCTAAAAGAACTAATACTCGACTTACAACATCGAGAAAATTTGATCGCTCTCAAAGACAAGGAATTTATCCTTGAAGGAAAACGTCTTGATCTCAAGGAACTCTTGGTAAAAGTTATCTACGAATCGAATCTTGTAGAAATTGGCAAGAAAGGGCTTGCAATGGCGCACAAAGAATTACAACATGCTTACAAAGTCAAAGACCTTGAGTTACGAGAAACGATGCTGTCAATCAAGAATCAATTTGAAAATCTAAAGCTTGATAAGAAGCTGTGGAAGATTGAACAAGAAGGAGATAAGCTTGTATTGTATCGACGACGATTGGAAGATATGCGAACAAATATCCGACAACTCTATGCCGTCAAAATGGAATGGTTGAGAGTACGAGAAAAGGAGAACCAAATTGATGTTAAAGAAGAAAGGGTAAGGTTGCAACAAACCTATAATGAGACATCGCTCAAATTACGACAACTACAACTTACGCAACGAGCCTTTGATCTAAAAAAGAATGAACAAGAATTGGATAAGCGATGGAAGATCATCCAATATATTGAAGATCATTGGTATGCTGGAATGGAGTCTAAAAGTTTGAGAAATCTCAATGACTATGCAGACGCAGGATTTGAACTATCTTCTCCTGTGGTAAAAGAAAACAAAAAACTTCGGAATAAAATCTATCATCTCGAAAGAAAATACCTCGACTAATTTTTCCGCTCTCCCTAACAACCTTAGAGCTAAGGTAGAAGGCAGAAAAGAAGTTGGAAAAAGAAGAGATGAGATTGAAGAAAGAAAAGGATTCTAAAACCATCTCTGGTTTAAGCCTATATCTTTCAATAAGGGAATAGAGCGTTTCAGACGACGAGCGAATGAAAGACGAGAGATGTACAAAACATCTTGAGGAATGAATGAGTGAGGAGGAAGAAAACTGTATATACCTATAAAATAGTATATAATGTGAATAGTACCCAATTATCCTATGTTGTTGATAGTCAATACATAATTAACCAAATCTCTATGACATGAGTAAGAGGCAAAATCATAGGCAACTTCCTAGTGAAGTTCATAGGCCATATACAGACGAAGATAGGCAGATAAAGAAACTTACTACATGGTTCTATGGCTTTACAAAGCTGTATCCAAAGCAAGATGATACGGTGGTGAATATTGGTTTTACCTATCCAATAGACCATAAAGATTTCATTATCTTTTTTATGGAGCAATGGGTGAAATGGACGGATGCCAAATTGGATAAGTTGCAAGAAGGTACAGATGCGTATGCTGATTTGTTTGGCACTAGAGGCTTTAGCTATCAAGAATTTTCTTTGCTCGTTTCTGGTAAAGTTAAAGAGGAATTTTTTGAGCGATTTAGAGTTTTTGATTATTTCTATATCACCGATCAAACAGAGAGAGATTATATAACCTCATTGGCTTCTGCTAAAGAAGTTGATGTGTTGGATGCTTATATCGAAGCTATTTCAGGAAGTATCAAAACTGAAATTTCGCTTCTGAATCGCTTCTTTTTCCAAACCAAAATTCCACTTTATTTTTCTTTGCAAGCACTCAAACAACACAGTTATATCCTTGCCCAAAGTGGAAGTGGAAAGAGTGAATTGATAAAGCTTTTGATCTTTGATCTGCAACGTCGAAGTCATAAAACATGGTCGAAGTCTCTTATTCTTATCGAGCCTCATGGCGACCTTTGCAATGACGTATTAAGCTTCGTTTTCAATAAAGGCAAAGCCAAAAAGCGATTAGTCTATCTTGACCCTTTTATTCGGGATACCGCTCGACAGATTTTTGGTGAAGATATACTTGGAGCAGACTACACCTTTGTACTCAATCCTTTTGATATTCCTTTGAAGAATGATGGAGAAATAAACCGCATGACACAAATGTTGTCTAGTGCATTTTTTGAGATACTGAAAAACGAAGCGACTACCCAAATGGAAGCCATCATAGATGCTTGTATAGAAACACTCTTACGAAAAGAAGGCACTAGTATCTCCGATCTTAAACGTTTTATGAATAACGAAGAAAATGCTGATCTGATCGAAGCAGGAATGAATATTCCTAATATCGAACGTCAAACAATGATGAAACGATTCAAAGAAGATAAACGAATCAATCCTACAAAATCAGGTATCTACTATCGCTTACAAAGTCTCATTGGTGACATGGTATTTCGTCGCATCTTGGTTGGCAAAAGTACTGTTGATTTGGATAAAGAAATGAATGCAGGAAAGGTCATTATCTGTAATCTTTCAAAAGCAAAAATGGGGGTGAAATCTGCACCTGCATTTGGCAAGCTACTCCTTGCTTTGATTCAAGGAATAGTAACAAAGCGTCAAGACATCCGACCAGAACGACGAAAAGAAACCTATTGCTTTATCGACGAATTTCAAAACTACGTGACCCCAACGGTTCAAGAGATTATGGCAGAGACGAGAAAGTATTCCCTCCATATGACTTTAGCAAATCAAGTAATTGGTCAGAATATGGATACCCAAGTAAAGCGATCAATTCTAGGAAATACTGCCATAAAAATTGCAGGGGATAATGAGCCTGATAGTCTCGATATTATGACCAAACAAATGGGAAAGCTTAGTCCTAAAGATTTTGAGAGACTCCCGAAGTATAGTTTCTATGCTTACAATAAATTCAATAAAAAAAGTGGTGTTCATACGGTCAGAGTTCCTGATTTCTTGGTAAAGAAAAAGCCACCCTTTTATCTATCAAAGAAGGAATTGAAAGGCCTCTTTCTCTATCTCGTACATGAAAGTGGATATTATATAAGAGTATCCGATACAAAAGAAGCTATTCCAAAAGCATCTTCAAACACGAATAATAAACCAACAGATTATACGCACGACTTCACAGATTAAAGACTCAAAAATGAAACCACAAAAACCTGTTGCTTGGGAAGATACCATTACCAATATTCAAGCTCGAATTCTTGAATCATTGGCACATTATAAATTTCTTTCATTGTCTCAATTGTTGCAAATAGGAGTAGGAACAACGCAATACAAATACCTTCATAAACAAATTGCTTCTTTGCGAGATCGGCAAACAGCACTTGTACAAAAGAAGTCTTTCGTGCTGATGCAGCCTACTCATAGTGGTTCACAAAAAGCAGTTCGAGCAGAAGATATGTACTATTTGACCAAAGCAGGGAAAAAGGCTCTCCTTGACGATCTCTATTATCCTTTAGACAAAGAGCTACGATTACCACTTGGTCAGAACATTTCGCAGAAAGATTATATCCATAGAAAATGTACGATTAGTTTTCAGATTTATCTTGACCAATGGGCAAAGCAAGAAGGCTATGAGATTCCTTTTTTTCATACCTACTTTGATAAAGTAGGAAACAATCGAATAGCTAAGAACCTTCGAGCGAAAACAAAAATCACCTTAGAAGGGGAGGACTATTTTATTCCTGATGCTGCATTCAAAATCAAAGGTAATAACTTGGATAAGTTCTTTCTTTTTGAAATGTACAACGGTAGGGATACAGGCAGAACACTCTATCAACTACACAAACACGCTCTTGCGTTGACCAAAAAATACACGCATGCAAGCTATCAGCTTGACCCTTCAAAATCATACACCACGATCTTAGTTTTTAGATTCGACGGGTTGAAAAATGCTTTTATCAAGCGAGTAAAAGAGCAGGGGAATACCTTCGCAGCCATCCAGAAATTCTTTATCTGTAAAAGTATGGATGAACTAGAGCAAGGCGATTTTTCTCTAAACTGGACAACGCTTTTGGGAGAACAAGTCCAACTTTTTTGAGTTAGAATATAGATTTGACAAGTGTAAACGAAAGCTTAGAATTGAGAATGTTCTTTTATCTTCTATTATCAACCAATGGTTTATGATGCACCTTGAGCAGCACAACAATTTAGAGAGAAAGTACTTTCAGAGCTACCGAATGGAGACATTCCAAAAGCCTTCGCTCCTTTTTCTCATCTAGCGAATAATGAAATTTTGCTTGATGCCTATATGATGAGTATTGATCGAAGCTCACCAGAAGCAGTCAAACAAGAAATGAAATGAATGCTTGAGTATATTCATTACTTGGAAGCAAAGACGAAGCAAGAGCAATCAGGAAAAACGATTTCTATTAAAAGTGATATGCAAGCTTCTACTGTTAATGTGTTGAATAAAGATGAATAATATGCTGGTCAATTTGTTTATTTAAAATTAGTAGAAAAAAGGCTTTATTTCGTCTTAATAATGAGAATCTAACAAAATAATTTCCTTTCTTTAGATTAAATAACTAAGTGAATTAAAAATACATACTAATGAGTAATGAACTGTTTGAATTTTATAAATCTTTGCATGAAAGAGAGCTTGATAGAAGAGACTCTTTGAATAATTCAATATCGACACCCATTGGGTTGATTAGTGCAATTATTGGAGTTATTTTCTTTTTCTGTACAAATTATTACTCGAACTGTAATATTATTGTTAAATTTATGTTCTTCATTTTAGTACTTTCATCAGTTATCTTTGTTTGTACTTCCATTTATAAACTCATAAAATTTTACAATAATGGTTTATCAAGTGGCTATGAATATGAAGGGCTTCCTTATGCTAAGGAACTTAAAGAATATTATGATTATCTAGTAGGAATTAACAAACATAATAAAAAAATAAATTCCAATATTCCTGATACCGAGGTAGAATTCAGGAACTATTTGATAGAAACTTTCATTAACACATCTGGACATAATGCATTTGTTAATGATAAGAAGGCTGAATATTTTTATGAGGTGAAAAAATATATCATTTTTTCAATTATACCTCTTTTATTGAGCACAATTCTTTTTGCATATAATTATCAATTAAATAAAGAAAAAACTATGGATTCTAAAGCAGAAATATTTGATTCAATTCAAGAAA
Organism: Saprospiraceae bacterium; assembly: GCA_020627825.1. GTDB lineage: Bacteria > Bacteroidota > Bacteroidia > Chitinophagales > Saprospiraceae > JAHDFB01. The sequence continues at coordinate 2,445 of JAHDGD010000140.1, read as the reverse complement.
GATTGAATATTCTAGAGACTAAATTAGATTCACTAACTACTTTAAATGAAGACATTATGGATAATGATGAAAATAAAGAAAAGACACTTCAAGATGAAAATGGGGAGAATGAAATGGACAAAGAAGTTAAAAATGAAATAATAACTCCAGACCCTAACAAGAAACCATCAAGTAGGAAATTAAAAGAAGGTGTTCAACCAAAAAAATTAGAATAGCATCGGTAGTGGAATAGTCTGAGAGTAAGATAAAAACACCTTGGGAGTAGTTAATTATTCTAAGGTGTTTTTTTGTTTTCTTAGTTTTTTGGTTTTTAAAATTAGCTTACGATGGTACAATGTTTAATTTAAAATCACTTTTTCTTTTTTTTACCATCATATTGTTCATTGCTTCATCAATTTTTCTATTATATTCTGTAACTGCTTTTTCTAATATAACAGGATTGATGTGGTCGGCTTCTTCGAGCCTTTCTTTTATACTTTTGTTTTTCATTGGTATAATTTTAAGTTATCATTATACATAAAAAAGGATGGCAAAGATAATGTTATTTTTTTAGAATTCCAAAAATCTTCTATACTATTATCAAGTAATTCATTGTTATACATTGCAAAGATTAAGGGCTTATAGGTCATATATTCTGATTCTGTTGCATCTAGGACTACTAGTCCATTAGCTAATTTTTTATCTATTAATTCTAGTGTGCTGATTTCGCATACCCATATAAATTTCGGTAGTGCTATACTAGCAATATAATCTTTTATATGCCTATCCAATCTAGAATTTTCTATCATATTATGCTTGAAAGACCTGCCTGATGTTAAAAAGAATCTAATATAGTTATCTTCATCCTTTGGTAGACTTAATATGTCTGAATCAAGTATTGCATTAAGACAGACTTTTGCAAAACTTGCTTGCAGATAAATTTTTCTATGCAATGGAACAATAAAATAATCTATGATACAATTTTTCCATCTATCTTGCTCTATATATGAAAGAGGGCTTTCTATTGAATTAGATTGATAAGGAGGCACATTATCATCTATAAGTATTAAGTCTCTAGCTGCTAAGTCAAAATCTAATACATTAGCTCCATTAATTTTTTTTGGAGCTATCTTTTTTAGCTCTTCTTTTGGAATATACTTTCTTCCAATGCATAAAACGGAATGTGCAACTGATTGATTAGATACACTTAGAATGACAGGCATTCCACTTTCGATATAACAGTTTAGCAAAGACTTAAATTCATCTGGAGAACTAGCTTCATGGGCTTTATAAATTCTTGTTCCAAATCCAAGTTTTCCAATAACAGAAGATATATCATCAACTTCAAGCCCCGATGATGGCAATAATCTTTCCTTAGAATTTTGTTTTAAAAGCTCTCTGATTTGTGATGGTAATACAGTTGGATACTCAGAGTATCGAGTTCCAAAATATTCCATTAATGCCCACAAGGTACTTTCTGCACAAGAAACAGCTTCTCCATCTTGGGAAGAATGGGGAAAACCTTTTACAGATAGTTTAATTCCATTAATAGCTGATTTTACTGTGGTAGTTCGAATGAAAAAATCTCTTTTTTTTAAAGCATTAGGGGATATTACATTTCGTCCAATGCACTTTCTTATGGGTCTTACAATTAGAAAACCAAGATATTTACTTTGAAGTTTATTTATTTTTTGTCTATCTCTAAAATCATCTTCAGTCACTTCCTCACTAAAGAATGCTACCCTAATTGTGTCTCTATGATATTTACCCCTTTTAGAAGAATAATAGAAATAATAAGAATCTCTATACAATTTATCTACATAAGGATATTCTACAACTACATATAAATCTTCTCGCAAATTATCTAAAAAGGGTTTTAAGTATTCGTTTTTTTCGGTAATGGAAAAGTTATTTTTTAGACAATTTTGTATAGCCTCTTCTGCATCACTAATGTGAAATATCTTATTCTCAATGGTCATTTGACTTTTAATTAATTTTTGAATATAGCTTATGGATTCATAAAAGTATTAATATTGTTGGAATATATGTTAATTTTAATTAAACTAAAGCATATTGATGTGTTAAATATTGTTATTTGTGCAATTTTTGGTATGGTATTTATACTTTTTACTAATAAAGTCCCATGAGTAATAACATCATTGAGAAACTAAAAAAAACAGCTCCAATTCCTAGAGAGCTGCTTTTAAAAGAAGTAGAGAAATACAATAAGAAGGTCACAAAAGATATTCTTGAAATCGAAAAGAACAAGAAGAAAATAATACCTTCTTCCAAATCTGGCAAAAAGTAGAATTATAAGTTCGTATTCCTTACCTCAACTAGAAATTGTAATTTCAGTCTTACAATAATTTTCCTATCTCATTAATTACATCACTACCAAATAAATAGAAAAATTGAGTTGTCCTTCCATCTTGAAAATAGGGTCACTATTAAATTTTCATTAAAAAA
>JAHDGD010000139.1 GCA_020627825.1 Saprospiraceae bacterium | reverse complement strand
AAGGACTAGCCATAGCTAATTCGAGGAATTTTTAGGAAAAAGATGACCCTTTAAAAGGTTTTATAAACTATTGACATTTCTACATCCATCTACATCGTTCTATTTTATTCCCCTTAGCGCTGTCAATACTATTTAAAATCTAAATTATCGAATAAATTCTTCTTAAAATACGTGATTTCTTCCTTAGGAAATTCCGAAGTAGCTCATGCTATTCCTCAATTTTATAAGTCGAACTAACTTATTTGAAATTTATAGCCAATAATTTAGAATTTAAATGGTATAATAAACAAAATAAGCCTTGTATATGAATTCAGCTCCGTCATCTGATTTTATTCCTTATCCATTATTCACGTTAAATAGGAATACTTAGAATGCCTTGATTGTTAGTGATTATTGTACCAAAAGACATAAAATGTGAAAAAAATGTTAAGATTTTGATCACAATTTAAACAAGTTTCTCTTTTTTGCGTTTTTTCTGTCGTGAACATATAAAAATGACTTTAGAGGAAAAGAAAAAAGAATTTATAGATGCTTGGGGAGTTCTTGGACCTAAGTGGGGCATTAGTAAAACAATGGCCCATATGCATGCCCTTTTATTAGTTTCTAACCAGCCAGAGTGTGCCTCCTCCATAAAGGAAATTCTAGATATTTCAATAGGCAATGTAAACCAAAACCTCAAGTGCCTGATTAAATGGGGCCTCATCAAAGGCGTTTCTGTTGAAGGTGAACGTAAAGAATATTTTATTGCAGAGAAAGATATGTGGAAAGCTTTTACCAATATTGTGAAAAAGCGAAAAGAGAATGAGTTAATGCCTTTACTTGAAATTCTACATAAACTCAATAGTATACAAACAAGCGATTCTTCCTTATGTCAAGAAGATGCAAAAAATTTCGATTCAACTATGTCTGAATTATCTGTTTTTGCAAAGAAAGCAGATGGTATGTTAGATAAATTTATTTCTGCCGAAAATTCATGGTTATTAAAAGGTTATCGGATGATGATCAGATAAGTAGCGAATTGATGTGTCTGGTTAATTTTCTTCTATTTTATATAGTTTCATCCACTTGTTAAGTTTCGATTGTAATTCCTCTGAGGAAGTTCTTATGGATTCTTTTAGGTAGCTTTTTACTAGTTCTTTTCTCCAATTTTCCACTGTAGGGTCCTTCAGAAATATTGCAGCGTATTCAATGGATTGTTTCATTTGGTCATCGGTCGAAAAATAAGTAAAGTTAACAAGATCTCCTGCTACATTTTCCAAGTTGCGTTTGTCTAAGAATCGGATATCATTCCACAATTCTTTGCCATACTTCATATTATGGTCCATTGTAAATATCTGTTGTGTCATCAGAATAAAAGAGGGGATATGTTTTGTCTTATAAACCTGAAAATACGAATCGAAATCCTTTGGAGAATGTTGATATAAAAGGAACATTGTTCTATTTATAACCTCCATCGATTGTTGCGTTTTCATAAGCATATTTAATGTTGGAACGTCGACTAAATCAGGATTTTTTAAATAGATTTTCAACAGCTCTTTTGTTAATTGGACGTGTTGTGTGTTTTGTAATAAGGAAGCGATGAGTAGCTTGTCCTCATCAGATGGCTGAAATCGATAAAGGGCAATTATTTTATTGATATAGTTAGATTCACTTTTTAAGATCGTTCTATAAAAAGATGGGGGAATAGAAAAATTTTTCAAGATATCAAGAGCTTCTCTTTTATCATATTGATCACCATTTTCATATTCCATTATATATTGACTCGAATCTCTATTTTCGAGATATTCTCCTATAAAAACATGATGTGGATCAAAATTTATCCATGCAATTTCTTTTGGGTTTAAACCCAAAAAAGTAAAATTCGTCTTTCGTTCATCAATAAAGCCTATTTCTTCTCGCATTGATCCATCTTTCATATGAATGTGCCATTCCAAAGGCATACTGAAGATAGGTTTTGAAGTGGTCATACTCTGTATTTGTTTCACTTCTATGTTTACGCTTTTTTCGGAGTAAGTGTACAAGATTTCAAAATCAGGATGCCCAGCGGAAAGAAACCACTGATCGAAAAAGGGCTTCAGGTCCAGTCCAGTTACTTTTTCATAGGCAAGTCTTAATTCATCTATTTCTACGCTGGTCCCAGCATTATCCTCTAAATACTGTTGCATGCCCTCAAAAAAAGCATCGTCACCAATTATATGACGTAAATAATGCAGCGTCAGCCCACCTTTGTTATAACTGTGTGCATCAAACATTAATTCTTTGTCTAAATATCCATAATGGATAAGCGGGTGTACGCCTTTTCTTCTAGATTGTAAAATGTAGCTAGACCATTCTTGCATGCGTTTATTATGTGCCATATCTTCTCCATATTTATGTGCAATCCATAAATATTCACTATAGTTAGCAAAGCCTTCATTCAAAGTTAAATTCGCCCAAGATTCGCAGGTTACATAATCACCAAACCAATGATGAAACATTTCGTGCGCCACAATATCATCGTTATGATTATCGATTAATTGTTCGTCGGTTTTCTGAACAAACTCGCCAAATGTAACAGCAGTAGTATTTTCCATAGCTCCTGCAACGAAGTCTTCTACAACAATCTGTGCATACTTTTGCCAAGGGTAGGGAACACCGGTGAGATCTGAAAAAAAGCTTAGCATCTCAGGCGTATGGTTGAAAATGTTTTTGGCGTAAGCCTCATACTCAGGATAGACATAATATTGAAGTGGAATATTTTTCCATGTATCTTCTATCACAGCATAATCTCCTATCGCCACCATGGTAAGATAGGGTGCATGTGGTATATCCATAATCCAAAAGTCTGTTCTTTTGCCATCTTTTTGCCATTCGGATTTTTCTAAAAGCCCATTCGATAATGTTTTCAATGAATCAGCGACGGTGATTTGAATGGAATGCGTAAAACGTTCATTGGGTTTATCTCGCGTAGGAAACCAAGATGAATTGTGTTCTGTTTCTCCTTGAGACCATATTTGGTAAGGTTTTGTAGGGAAGTTGAAACTAGGTTCAATGAAATAAAGACCTTGATCATTGGTTCTGTAATTCTGGTTCGGAATTTGTCCTAAAGATGGTCTGGCCGTATAATTAATGACCAATTCAATTGTTTCATTACGTTGTAAAAGTCGGTCAAGTTGTATGGTTAATATATCGTTTGCATAGATGTAAGGCAAATTTTTATTGTTGGATAAAATCGAATGGATCACCATGCGCTTAGCATCCAATTTTATATCGCGTATAGGATAAAAATAAGGCTTTAGTGTAATGGTAGCCTCACCTTTCACGGTTTCATCTTCCCATCGAGGTTCAATGGAAAGATCCATATGTATAATGTCGAAAGATTTGGCAGCCTCCTCGTTATATGGGATATTAGAAACAGGAGGATCTTTTACTTCCCTAGGTGCGCTAACAGTCAATGTATCGAGAAGTGTTTCATCAATGTCTACGGTGTATGGTGCATTTTTGGTTGAAGAACAGGAGAAACATATGCCGATCAATAGGGCAAGGTAAAGATGAGAAGTGTACATTGTGTAAGTGAGCGTTTTGGCAATATTACATTTTTTTGAGTTGATAATATGCAGATGAATGTTGCGAAAATGATATTTTGTATAGTATATGCAGGGGCTTGCAAGGAATGATAATTATTGTAATTTTGCCCCGAAACGAAAATTTTACATCTTAAAATCAAATTAACGAAATGAAGGAAACGATAATTTATGCATTGCCATTATTTGGGGTAATTGCATTAGTGTATACATTTATCAAGTCAGGATGGGTATCTAGACAAGATGAAGGTACAGATAAAATGAAAAGAATCGCAAAGAATATTGCTGATGGCGCGATGTCTTTTTTGGTTGCAGAATATAAAATTCTTGCTGTTTTTGTTTTAGCAGTTGCTGTATTGATGGGAATTAGCGGTAACACAGAAGCATCTTCACCTTTGGTTGCCTTATCATTTATTTTAGGAGCTGTATGTTCTGCAGGTGCTGGTTTCATAGGAATGAAAGTTGCTACCAAAGCAAATGTAAGAACAACTAATGCTGCTAGAACTGGATTGGCTAAAGCTCTTGAAGTAGCTTTTGCTGGAGGAGCTGTTATGGGACTTGGTGTTGTAGGACTTGGTTTACTAGGACTAGGTATTTTATTTTTAGTATATACTCAGATGTATGGAGTAGAGTCTCAAGCGGCAGTTACAAGAGTAATTACAGTGTTGACAGGATTTTCATTTGGTGCTTCTTCTATCGCATTATTCGCAAGAGTAGGAGGCGGTATTTATACAAAAGCTGCAGATGTAGGAGCGGATCTAGTAGGTAAAGTAGAAGCAGGGATTCCGGAAGATCACCCATTGAATCCAGCGACTATTGCGGATAACGTAGGAGATAACGTAGGAGATGTTGCAGGTATGGGAGCTGATTTATTTGAATCTTATGTAGGATCGATAATCGGTACAATGGTTCTTGGTGCGACTTTTATGTCAGTAGCTGGTTTTGATACAGGAAATGAGTTTGGTGGAATGAATGCTGTATTGCTTCCATTATTATTGGCTGCACTTGGTATATTAACTTCTATCATAGGAACATTTTTTGTAAAAGTAAAAGAAGGTGGTGATCCTCAGAAAGCATTGAACATTGGTGAATTTATTTCAGCAGGATTGATGATTGCCGGAACACTTGGATTATGTTTATGGATTTTGCCTGAAAGCTGGTCAATTGGTGGTAAAGAATTCACTGCATGGGGTGTATTTTTCGCTGTCATATTTGGATTAGCTGCTGGACTATTAATTGGTATGGTAACTGAGTTTTATACAGGAACGGGTACACGTCCGGTGAAATCAATCGTGAAACAATCCTTGACAGGTTCTGCAACAAATATTATTGCTGGACTAGGAGTAGGAATGCAATCAACTGCAATTCCGATCATCATATTAGCAGCTGCTATATTGGGTGCTCATCATTTTGCTGGTTTATATGGAATTGCGATTGCTGCAGTAGGTATGCTTTCCAATACAGGAATACAATTAGCTGTTGATGCATATGGTCCTATAGCAGATAATGCAGGTGGAATCGCAGAAATGGCAGAATTACCAAAAGAAGTAAGACAGAAAACAGATAAACTTGATGCAGTAGGAAACACGACGGCTGCTATAGGAAAAGGATTTGCTATTGGGTCAGCTGCACTTACAGCTCTAGCACTTTTTGCTGCATTCATGGCAACAAGTGGTATATCATCTATTGATATTGCTAATCCTAAAGTTATGGCAGGATTATTAGTAGGTGGAATGTTACCTTTCTTATTTTCAGCCTTATCAATGAATGCTGTAGGACGCGCTGCAATGGCAATGATCCAAGAAGTAAGGAGACAATTTAATTCTATACCTGAATTAAAAGCAGCACTTAATGTGATGAGAAAGAACGAAGGCAAAGAAATGAAAGATTGGAGTGACGCAGATGTTAAAACATTTGAAGCTGCTGATGGAAAAGCTGAATATAGTAAATGTGTTGACATTTCTACTAAGGCATCTATACGTGAAATGATTGTACCTGGTCTTATTGCAGTTGTAACTCCTGTTTTATTTGGTTTTGGAGGTGGAGCTGAAATGCTTGGTGGTGTATTAGCAGGTGTGACAGTGTGTGGTGTATTGATGGCGATCTTTCAATCGAATGCAGGTGGTGCATGGGATAATGCTAAGAAAATGTTCGAGGAAGGAGTTGACATAGATGGAAAAATGTACTACAAAGGAAGTGAACCCCACAAAGCAACAGTAGTAGGAGATACAGTAGGAGATCCTTTTAAGGATACTTCAGGACCTTCATTAAATATCTTACTGAAATTAATGTCAGTAGTTGCTTTAGTGATTGCACCATTTTTATAAGATAAACTCTCACTATTTTTTCTCGTTTTTCGAGAATAAGGTCATCGTATTATGTGCGATGACCTTTTTTTGTTAAACGACATTACCTTTTCTTATTTTTCGACGATTGATATCGTAAAACAGCCTCTTTAGAAGTCAGCCAATTTCTCCCTTCTTTATAAGCCTCTATCACGCCTTTCCTAGCTAATAAACTAACATATTCTTGACCATATAGAATTTCCGGTTCTTCGACTATATCCGATATCAATTGATAATCTTCATAATCCCCTCCCAATGAACTGACATATATTGTTAATGATCTCTCCATTGCTTGAAGCATCAAAAGAAGCATTTTATCAAAGTTTCCTTTATTCGCTGAATTCAAGGCATTGATGTATTTCTTTCTATCTTGTCTTAAAATAAAGCACGGTGGATAACCTGCTCGCATCAAGATTAAATTCATCATTAACCTCACCGTTCTGCCATTCCCATCAAAAAACGGATGAATCCAAACAAATCGATGATGAAAAATAGTAGCTAAAGTAAGTACATCATATTGCTGTTCATTCTTGTTTATATATTCTACTAATTCATCAAGCAAATCAGGCACTAGACGAGCATTCGGTGGAACAAAGTTAGCTCCTACAATGCGCACCATACCTTGTCTTATTCGACCAGCAAAGTCATCCAGTATATTATTCATAACCAATTCATGGACGCTTAAAATGTCTATCGACCTTATGGAGTCACCATCCTTTACTAAACCATCCAAATAATCAATTGCTTTTTTATGATTTACTATTTCAAAATGTTCTCTTAGACTTTTACCTCCTATCGTAACACCATCCTCTAAAATAATTTTCGTTTCCGCAAGACTCAGCGTATTACCCTCTAATGCATTCGAATGATGTGTCCATTCAAGAGACATGTCATCCTTTAATTTTTGTAAGACGTAAGATGAAAGAGGACGATGTTGATCCAGAATTATTTTTCTCTCCTTGATGCGTCTCAACAAAGATGTGTGTTCTTCACTTAATTTTATGTCATATGGAAATTTCATAATATCGGATCACAAATATATGGATTTATCCGATAAAATTTACAACAACGTTATTTTTTGACATAATTCACATAAACTTTATGTTTATGTGTTTATTACATATTGTCGTTTTGTTTAATTTAATTAAGGTGTAATACCCTTGAACTTTAGATCAAGTAACCTGTTTCAAAAGGGTGGATTAGCTAAAGGTTTACTTGTTTTTTCTTTTTGGGGTTAAACCCCAAAAAATATAAGTCATAAAAAGACATAATCCTTTACTATTCAGCATAAAATCTAATTCTAGTAGTATATTTGCGCAAAATTTATAAAATTACATGAGTAAGAAACTTATTTACCTCGATAATAATTCTACAACACCTTGCGATCCAAGGGTTATAGATGCTATGGTTCCCTATTTTTATGATCTTCATGGAAATGCTGCTTCAAGAAGCCATCCTTTTGGGTGGAGAAGTGAAGAGGCTGTAGATTATGCACGAGAGCAAATTGCAAATCTCATTCAAGTAGACCCAAAGGAAATTATCTTTACTTCAGGGGCAACTGAATCAGATAATCTTGCATTGAAAGGGGTTTTTGAAATGTATTCCCGTAAAGGAAATCATATCATAACGCTTTCTACAGAGCACAAGGCTGTTCTTGATTCATGTAAGAAAATCGAAAAAATGGGTGGTGAGGTAACTTACCTTTCAGTTGATGGAAAAGGAAGAGTGGATTTAGCAGAATTGGAAAATGCAATCACGGATAAGACCATTATGATTTCGATCATGTGGGCGAACAATGAAACAGGTGTTATTCAAGACATGAAAGCAATAGGTGAAATCTGTGCAAAACATGGTGTTTTATTTATGAGTGATGCAACTCAAGCTGTTGGTAAAATTCCTGTCTTCCCAAAAGAAGTAGGCGTACACTTAATGGCTTTTACTGCTCATAAAATGTATGGTCCTAAGGGTGTAGGGGCTCTTTTTGTAAATAGAAAGAACCCAAGAGTGAAGGTTACTTCTCAGCTAGATGGTGGTGGACATGAAAGAGGCATGCGTTCAGGTACGTTGAATGTTCCAGGGATCGTAGGTTTTGGTAAAGCTGCTGAAATTGCAGGAAAAGAAATGCAAGAAGAGGCTATTCGATTAGCAAAACTAAGAGACCGACTGGAATCAGCACTGTGTGAACAACTAGAAGAAACGTATATCAACGGTGATGATAAGAATAGAATGCCGCATGTAACGAATATATCATTCAAACATGTTGAAGGTGAAGGTCTTATGATGACATTTAATCAAGAAATTGGTGTTTCTTCAGGATCAGCATGTACGTCAGCAAGTTTGGAACCGTCATATGTTTTGATAGCACTAGGCCTTGGTGATGATCTTGCTCATTCATCTATTCGCTTTAGCTTAGGTCGCTTCACTACAGAAGAAGAAATCGACTATACGATTAATGAAATCGTAAGAGGCGTTAACCATATGAGAAACCTTAGTCCTATATGGGAAATGTATAAAGAAGGTGTAGATCTTGATTCAATTGAATGGGCAGAACATTAATTGAAACTAACTATCGCTTTAAGGTGTTATATTTGTAAACAGAAATTAAATTGAATAAAAATGGCATACTCTAAAAAAGTTCTAGATCATTTTCAAAACCCCAAAAATGTTGGTACACTTGATAAAAGTGCTAAAAACGTAGGAACTGGGTTAGTAGGCGCGCCAGAATGTGGTGACGTAATGAGACTTCAGATCCAAGTTAACGACGATACTGGAGTAATAGAAGATGCAAAATTTAAAACATTTGGTTGTGGATCGGCAATCGCTTCTTCTTCACTTGCAACTGAATGGTTGAAAGGGAAATCTATTGATGAGGCATTAGCAATCGATAATATGGATATCGTAGAAGAATTAGCTTTACCGCCAGTGAAAATCCACTGCTCTGTATTAGCTGAAGATGCAATCAAAGATGCAATCAAAGATTATAAAGAAAAAAATCAATAGGTATGTTGTTTGTAGCAGATAGTGCAAAAACAAAAATCGACGAATTGATGTCAGCAGAAAACTTGACAGACGAATATTTCGTGAGAGTATCCGTTACCAGCGGTGGTTGTTCAGGCCTTTCCTATGAAATGGATTTTGATAACGAAGCTCAACCTGAAGATCAAGTTTTTGAAGACAATGATGTGAAGGTCGTAACAGATCTCAAAAGCTTTTTATATCTATGCAATACAACTTTGGAATTTTCAGGTGGATTGAATGGAAAAGGTTTCTATTTTAATAATCCGAATGCGAGTAGGACCTGTGGTTGTGGTGAATCATTTGCCGTATAAGTAGAGCTTTCGAAAAATAAATTAGCGATGTAACGTAAGTTGCATCGCTTTTTTTATGCCCTTGATTATCATGTGATTGTGTGAGTTGTTTTGTTTTTTGTTAGCATACCATAGGACAAGATATTGGAAGTTGTGTCACAAATCATTTGCAAGTTCCTTTTACCAATGAATTTTTAAAATAAATAAAATATTATACTATGAAAACGAATTTTTTTATCGCACTTATTTGCATGTTATTTTTCATGTCTTGTTCTGAAGATTCTTTATTAACAGAACACAACGAAAATGGAACTGAGATTTCAAATCGAAATAAAGGAGATGGTGGTGATGGCGGACAAGGTGAATTTAAAAAACCATTTATTGATAAGGATATACTTGTATTTGATGATGTCAACCATTTTACCGGATTCTATACGTATTTGAATTCCACTTATGATCAAGGAGAAGAAATTTATGACGAAACAGTATCGGAACTTTTAGGTGATTTTCCTTCAGTTAAAAGAAAACTAGATACTGATGAATTTGAAAATCCAGAATCAAGGTACCAACCTTTCTTGACTGACCCTATCATGTCAACTATTGTCAATGAAGACTTTGAAGTAGTGATAGAAGACATGTACATTGTACAGATGAATAATGACGAAGTCCTACAAATGGACATATCAAATGAAGAAGGACGTGAATTTGTAAAAACTTTACCAAAAGGAAAAGAAGTAGATATCGACGTTTTACCAGAGGGTATCTACGTAGGGAAAGATGAAGACGAAGAGATTTTTAAGCGTAATATTTTATGTGGGTGTAGTATCGATATGGAATTAGTGAGCTGTAATACCATCCGAATTTCTGGAAGATGTAGAAACTTTTGGAAGGATACAGATGGTACGATCTCTGTTACTATTTTAAATGGATTGACAAGTACGTTCTCTGTTAATGGAAATTATTCGATAGACATAGATGTATCTGGGACTCCTACCAATACAGTAACATTAACAGTATTGGCTGATCCTGACTGCTGGGCAGGAAGCAATTCAACTAAAACTCAAACATTTACAGTTGGCGCATATTGTGATACAAGTGAAAGCGATACAGGATGGGGATGGAAAGAAAATAGCGGTCAGGCTATTTCGTTCAGAACGGCAACCTATAAAAATTTCCTTTTCGTTTACGAAGAAGCTAAATTGTATTCTTATGCATGGAACCCTTCAGGATGGAGAACCAATAAAGCAAAATTGATTGTAACAATAGATGTACACCGAAAAAACAATGTATGTGGAACGATAGAATTTGAAGATGAGACGAAATCTTGTGGAAATTGCAGGTACAAAAGAGCTAGAGTTAATTGGTACCATGGCACATTTGGCGACTTAGTCGCTTATTGTACAGGCGATGTTGTAGGAGAATATTTCAAAGAAAAGAGCGGTATCCAAGTCCAAACAACTGCTGAACCAAGTTATGATTGTTGCATGTAAAATTCTGCTTCATGCTTATTACATACATTTTCAGTGCACATCTCGGTTATTCAATACGTACTGAAAAGTCAAGAGGAAGTTTCGAAGGAAACTTTCTCTTTTTTGTTTAGGTGTATATTGGCATCCAGCTTGTTCGACAACAGGACGAACAAGCTGCCCTACGTCCGTGACTCCCGTTCGGTCGGTCCCTTGCTTCCCGCAATATCTCTACTCGGACTTCTACTTCGTAGAATCACTCCCATCGGTGATGCAGCTGATCCTGTATACTTCAATACTATTTTATAAAATATATCA
>JAHDGD010000138.1:1690-11029 GCA_020627825.1 Saprospiraceae bacterium | reverse complement strand
TCACTCACCATAATGGTGACTATGATTCATTCTCAAAAGTTGTTATTTCTTCGGTATTTCAGGTCTCATCACGGAATTCTATCACATAATTCGGGTTAAAAGAAATATGAATGAATTAGATTATTGTTAATTGGTTGGCAGTTAAAAAAAAGACCATGTCTGAAATTCAAACATGGTCTTTTTTTTAATGCTATTACATTGCAATTTAGAAGTCTATCCTGTAATAGAACAATGGTAGAAATCCAAGTTGATATTCTTCTCTTTGAAAATTAACGCTAGCGTCATCCACATATGTTATAGTTAGGATGTTTCTTGTATTCAGAATATTTACAAAATCAATAGCTAATTCATGTGTTAGCTTGTTTGTATTAAATCTGTAATTAACTTTAGCGTCAAGTCGGAAATAAGGACGAAATCTGTACGTATATAAATCTGGATCCGTAAGAAAAACAATATCTTGCGCTGCTCTAGAAGCAGGAACATCAACGTTCCCAAATCTTTGTCCTCCAGCTACGGTAGCTTTTCCACCTAAATTAAGAGAACTTCTTTTCAGTTTAAACTCTTTTGCGAATAACGTATTAACAGCATAATTTCCGTTAAATACTGTATTTCTCCATATTCCATCGCTCCCTCTGTATTTGGAATCGAATAAGGAAGTTGTTACTAAGAAATAATAGCCTGAACTGAAAAAGCGCTCAAGTGTAAATTCCACTCCATAATTTTGACCTGTTCCTCCATTTTCTAATTCATTTGGGAATAATCGACTAAATCCTGACCCAGCATTTACCAGTGAATACCCACCTATTACTGGATCAATTGGGATGTTAGTTAAGTATTGATAATACGTTTCAAATTTGAATCTCATGGATCTACCTATAGAAAGATCATATCCTGCAACAATATGATTATTTCTTGTTAAGCCCATATCTAAGTTATAGGTGTTAACAGTTCCATCATCATTTGAAGAGCCATAATAATATAAATAATTGGATTGTGTCTGAGAATGTACGCCCAGACCAAGTGATAATTTCTGTTTTTCATTAAGTTGATAAGCAAGGCCGAGTCGGGGCTCAAAAGGAGATAAACTATTCTGATTGATACTGTAATACAGGGCAGTCACTCCACCAGTTAGGGTAAGTTTTTTACTTGCTCTATATTTGAATTGAGCATAAGGTTGTACTAAAAATGTGAGGTCTGTGGAATTCCATCTGGTTTGCCATGGAGACAATACTGCTCTTTCATTTCCAGGTTCTCCTTCAAAGCTAACAATTCGAACTTCATCATCATATAAAACATCAAAAGCGTCTATATTAACTCCCGCTTTCATGCTTAATCTAGGACTAAATTTCTTATTGACATATCCATAAGCACTATACTTATTTTCTCTAAAGGTATAGTCCAATACTGGTGGCAATGAATCATTAACAAATAATCCATCAACTACTCTACGATAGATATAATTATGATCAGCCTCGATTCTAGAATGTGAAGCTGCAACACCGAGTTTAAGGAATGTGTTTTGATCTATAGGTTGCGTATAAGTTGCCCCTACTACACCCATCCTAGAGGTAAATAATTGATCTCTATCATTGGAACCGAAAATAAGAGTTGTTGTATCAGGTGCAATTTCATCACTAATTCTTATATCTACCGAGCTTGTCCCTCCTATACCAAAAACAGATAAGTTTCCTCCATTTTTAAATGGAAAGTTTACTCTAAAAGCAGCATCTTGGTAGGCTGGAACAGCATCAGTACCAATATTTACACCCAAAAAACTAAATAGACTGAGAGTTGAATATCGATATGTTGCAAGGTAACTCGCTTTTGAACTTCCCAAAGGACCTTCAGCCATTAATTCTGTCCCTAAAAATCCAAGTTGTCCACTGAATTCATGTTTTTCATTATTTCCATTTCGCATTCTTAAATCAAATACTCCTGCAATACCATTTCCGTATTCGGCAGGAAAGGCACCTGTAAAAAAATCACTATTTGCTAGAAATTTATTGTTTAATATGGTAACTGGGCCACCCCCAGTTCCTGGAATAGAAAAGTGATTGGGATTAGGTATATTGATTCCATCAAGCCTCCATAAAACACCTTGAGGAGAATTTCCCCGAATGATGATGTCGTTTCTTGAGTCATCAGCTCCTTGCACCCCTGCAAAATTAGAAGCCATTCTTGCAGGTTCACCTCTTGAACCAGCATATCTATTTGTTTCTTGAACCGAGAATTCTCGCGCACTTACGATCGCCATATCATTTACAACCTCACCAGCTTTGCTCGCTACTACTACTACCTCTTCAATTTTTTCAAAAGCTTCTCCCATCTTAATATCCAGTATATTTTCTTTACCCGAATTGATGATGAGGTCTGGAATGTCGTAATTTTCATATCCCAAATATGTGAAAGTTAAAGAAGCCCTACCTACAGGTACTTGTTCTATTCTGAAGTTTCCATCTAGATCACTGGTAGTGCCTTTTTGTACACCATTCTGATCTATTAATACAACATTTACTCCTATCAACGGATACTGAGATTCACTATCGACTACTTTACCTCTTACAGTTTGTGTAGGCTGAGCATATGATATCAAGGAAAACATGCAGAATGCACATAATAATAGTACTCTTTTCATTTCGATTTGTTTTTAGTGAAAAATCACACAACCAAAGCTAATAAATTCAATGGAATGTGCAAGTCATTAACGAACTGCTAAATAAAAATCTATAGAATATTAATCTAAAAATCTTAGATTTAACAAATTCTATTTGTTTATTCATACAGCAAATAAAATGATCTTCTTTACCATTGAATGGCGGATTTGTATAAATTCATATGTGAATTTATATAATATATTAAATCTTAATAACCTGAAGTTTTATTGAATTCTGTTGGCACTAATTAAATGCCGTCCAGCCAAATCACTGAAAGCTAAAATGAAACGTTCTCCGCCTTCAACTAAGCCATACTTGGATTTAATCGTTTTAGGAGTCATGGGATGGTTTCTAGAAATAATATTGGCTTTCTTGTATGGGAAGTCTTTTTTAAATTGTTTTGGTCTGGCTGATAATATCCGTTCAAGTTTGAATATTCTTCCTTCCCAGTTCGTATATAAGGTATTTGAGCTATAGAAATGTGTATTGGCTTGTAATTTATTCAAACCGCTTTTTATTGCTGCTTTATCACCAAGTTGAGCTTTTATAATGGTTTTGGAAGGCTCGTAAATGTATTGACCAAAAGGATTGTAGGTGTCCATTCTTGTGGGCTCATATAGATCGTCTGATAAGATCCTAGGCGTCATATTCGCATCAATTTCTAAAGCCACGCGTTCTTGGGAATACCCATTATCAAGATCTTTTTGAAGATGTAAGAGAACTTCTTTAACTTCATTTTTTACACCTATTACGATGATTTCTTTAATATTTTTAAAAGTTGAACACAGATAGGTGATGTCAATTAATGGGGATAACTTAATCCACACATCATCCGCTTTTTCAAAAAATAAATCGATCAATTCAAGTACATTTGGACGCAAGTCCTCCAATAAAAATACTTTTTTATTTAAACCATCAGCAGATCTACGCGCAGGATCAATATATATAACATCAAACTTTTTATCTGAATCTCTTAAATATGCAATGCTATCACCATGAATAACCTCCATTGAAGAGCACTTGAGATACGCGATGTTTTTACGGTTGATTTCTACTAATTGCTCATTTTGTTCAATTACAGTAACGTGTTCATTTTTTTTGGCAAGAAAATATGCATCTATTCCCATGCCACCTGTCATATCTAAGACTCGACTTCCTTGAATTAATAGACTTTTGGCGTAAGCCGTAAACTGAGAAGAACTTTGTTCTACAGAGATTGAAGGAGGGAAAATAAACTGAGGATGATCTTTTAAAAATGGAAATTTAGAAGATATCTTTTTTCGACCTTTAATTTGATTGACGATAAAATCTAGGTCATCTCCTTTATAATGAAGGGCAAAAGATGCAGTATCTTTCGATATCCATTCTTGAATAATAACTTCTTGGACAGGAGTGATCATCTATTTTAAAAGATTTAATAAATACGTTCCATACCCACTTTTAATGAATTTATTTCCTAGCCTTTCTAATTGTTCTGCATCTATGAAACCTTCTTCAAAAGCAATTTCTTCGATGCATCCTATTTTCAATCCTTGACGCTCTTCGATTACTTCAATAAATTGACCAGCTTGCATCAATGATCTATGTGTTCCGGTATCAAGCCAAGCTACACCTCTTTCTAAGACACCAACTTTTAGCTTTCCTTTTTTAAGATATTCTTTATTTACATCAGTGATTTCATATTCACCTCGAGCGCTAGGTTTTAGATTCTTTGCTATCTCAACAACTGAATTGTCATAGAAATATAATCCAGGTACTGCATAGTCACTTTTGGGTTGTGCTGGTTTTTCTTCGATTGATATAGCGTTGAGATCATTGTCAAATTCTACTACTCCATAGCGTTCAGGATCGCTTACCCTATAGGCAAAAACGACACCACCATCTGGTTCTTTACTTTCCTTTAATAACTTCCGCATCCCACTTCCGTAAAAGATATTATCTCCTAATATAAGAGAGGCATCGTCAGAACCTATGAATTTTTCGCCTAGTACAAATGCTTGAGCAAGTCCATTCGGTTCATGTTGTGCAATGTACTCAAAATGGCAACCTATTTGGGATCCATCCCCCAATAACTTTTCGAAATTAGGTAAATCCTGAGGAGTGGAAATGATTAAAATCTCATTGATCCCAGCACTCATTAATGTGGATAAGGGATAATAGATCATTGGTTTATCATATACAGGCATCAACTGTTTGCTAACCGCCATTGTCAAGGGATATAGCCTTGTCCCCAGTCCTCCTGCTAAAATAATTCCTTTCATCGGTTTTTTATTTGTTCTCAAATTTGCGATTTTTTTCAAACTCTATGCTATTGTTTTGATCTTATTGATTTTCTTGTTGGTTTCAAAGGCCTTATTTAAGCGAACCTTAACTTGTTAAGACAACAATTAAATTTATGAGGGTAGTAACATATAAGCTTAAGAGAGTCAACAGTATTAAACTTAATATAACCTGAAGCCATAGCTGATTCTTTATGAGCTGACTTACTTTGTTTGTTCCATGTAATAAAGGAACTACCAATGTGAGTAAAACAGGAAATAAATAGATGATTTTCATGAAACTATAGTCTCTGCCTTTAAGAGTAAATAAGACTATAAAACTTACAAAACCAATAAAAAATGTGTGGAATATCCATGAAAAATTTGTTTGAAGTAAGCCAAGATTTTTCTCTTTTATCAATTGTATATAAACTTTCATATCAATCAAGAAACCTATACAAAGAAATAAGGTAGGTATTAAAGCTAGAGCTAAACTGATACTTCCTACTGTGTATATCCAAGGCTTGACTTTTCTCCATTTACCTGGTGGCCAATCATCAAAATATAAGAAATGCATTCGACCATATAATTGCGACCAAACAGAGGTTCTATGTAGTTGATATTCATCTGCATTATTATTTACTATAGGATGCTGAATCATGTCGAATATACGAAAGGTAAAGTAGCCCCCATAAATTGATTTTACTCCAGGTCTTCGAAAAGTAGATTCTTTATAGAAGTGGGGGATTTCTCCAATAGGCGTATTATAAACGACGAGTGTATCATATTTTTTATATGTTTTGTAATATTCTCCAGTACATAAAACACCTACAAAAAAGGCAATTCCATATCCGAGAAAATACAACAGCCACTTTTTCCTAGGTTGCCGCTTATTATCGATCAAGATTTGCGTAAGAAGAACGAGTAAAATTGCTAAAGCAAAAATGAATCCGCTAGTTTTAGCTAATACAGCTAAGATGGAACATATGGTAACTAGAACAAAGTATTGAAATTTATTCGTACGAAGAAATAGATCTAAATAATAAAGTATAAATGTACCGATTGCGATAATAAACGCATCATTGGATGGTTGAGCAAATGTCGATATTAATCGAGGATTTAAAGCAAAAAGAGCGAACGCGATACATTTTACATGTCCAGGAAAGGATTGCTTACGAATATAAAGAAAAAAATAAAAGATCGTCAGTAATCCGGCAATGCCATTAATCAATTGAGCAGCAATTATTCGTTGTTTTACTTGGTGGATATCTAGTAAATGCCAAACCTTTGCGACAGAAATATGATATAATTTTGGGTGATAACAAGACCAACAGTCACGTGGACTAGGCAAGGAATTGCTTTCATATATGATTTTCGAAACTTCAAGATGATCATCGTTGGCAGAACCATTATTTACAATGGTTAAAGTAAGGATCAATAAACTCGAGAGTATTCCAATAAATAGAAAAAGGTGTGAAGTAAATGTTTTAGTGTTGGTTTTCATAGTCAACAAGGTATTTTGTGACTATCATAGTAAGTTTAAGTAGAAGGGGATGTATTTGCTTTAATTCTCAGCTTGAAAGAATAAAACACCATACCTTTATTAAATGGAGATTGCAGCCAAAATCGTATATCGTGCCATGTGAATAATTGAATTATGCAGATGAATTTCACTCTAGTTTCTATTGCGGACAATTTGAAGGAACTTAAACCTGAAATATGCATTAGACAAACTAAAATGGGCATAATTTACGTCAAAATCGACGCTTAGCTGGCGTTATCAGATTAACCATAGTGATGTTATGATAAACCTTACAAACTTTATGATTTTATAGTATTTTCAGCCCTCATTATAAAGCTCTGATGCATAATTCGGGTTGGAGTATTGCCTCGGACTAGAAATTTAGAATTCTGCCATCATCATGATTAGCAAGAACTATCTCATAAAGCTCCTTTATAATCCGATGAATAAAGTATATTTGCGCTTCTTGAAACTTATGAATTATGAAGTTGTCGCTTAATTGGCTAAAAGAATATATATCGATTTCTGAAACTCCTGAAGAACTGGAAGAAATCCTTACTGCAATTGGTTTGGAGGTCGAAGGAATGGAAGAGAAAATGTCAGGACCAGATCTTACAGGTGTTGTAGTGGGGCATGTTAAAACTTGTGCTCAGCATCCAGATGCAGATCGTTTACGCGTTACGACTGTTGATGTGGGTGAAGAAGAAGCATTGCACATTGTTTGCGGTGCTCCGAATGTGGCTCAAGGCCAAAAAGTGTTGGTTGCAACGATAGGAACGGTTTTGCCAACTGAAGAGGGAGAGAAACCTTTCAAGATTAAAAAAGGTAAAATACGTGGTCAAGTGTCGGAAGGAATGATATGTGCTGAAGACGAATTGGGTATAGGCACTTCGCATGATGGTATTTTGGTGTTACCAGCTGAAACAGAAATAGGGATTTCTGCCGAGCAATATTTGAATTTTGAGCGAGATGTTGTGTATGATATTGGTTTGACACCTAATAGAAGTGATGCAACTTCGCATTTAGGAGTTGCGAGAGATTTGCTTGCTTATTACAAGGTCAATAAGAAAGGTGATGTGCCTGTATTAAAAATACCCGCAACTGAAGAATTTATAGAAGGCTCTCAAGAACCTTATACCATCGAACTCAGAGATATCGAAGCATGTCCACGTTATTCGGGTGTATTGTTAGATAATATAACAATCAAGCCTTCACCAGAATGGATGCAGAATAGATTGATGTCAATAGGTGTACGACCCATTAGTAATATAGTTGATATAACAAATTTTATTCTACATGAGCTGGGACAACCTTTGCATGCATTTGATGCCAATCAAGTCAAAGGAGATACAATCATTGTACAGAAGTTACCTGATGGAACCAAGTTTGTTACACTTGATGAAAAAGAACGCGCCTTGAGTGGAGAAGATTTGATGATTTGTAATGGAGAAGGTGAGGGTATGTGTATAGCGGGTGTTTTTGGTGGAATAAAATCTGGAGTGACGGATGAAACACAGTCTATTTTTCTTGAAAGTGCGCATTTCGAAGCAGGAGGATTGAGAAGGACTAGTTTTAGACATCTTTTAAGAACAGACGCTGCAATGGTTTTCGAAAAAGGAAGCAATCCCGAAATAACTGTATTTGCTTTGAAAAGAGCGGCTCAATTAATGGTGCAATATGCTGACGCTACGGTTGCTTCTTCCATTGTTGATGCATATCCAACAGAAATCCAAAGGGCAAAAATTGAGTTTAATTTAGATAAAGCACGGAAGTTGATAGGTGGTGAAATAAGCAATCAGGAGATTGTTCATATTTTGGAATCTATGGACATGTCACTGGAGAAAAAAGGAGAGAACGACTACATTGTTGAAGTTCCAGCTGATAAAGCAGATGTAACCAGAGATGTTGATCTTGTTGAAGAGGTTTTACGTATTTATGGTTTCAATAAAGTAGCATTGCCAGGATATATTCAAGCTGCCATTCAGAATAGTAAAGGAGTTGATGCATTCAAGGTGAAGAACACAATTGCTAACGTATTGTGCGGTGCTGGATTTAGTGAAATGATGGGGCTTTCCTTAGTGGATCAAAAATGGCTTAACGAAAATGATGCGCATGTTACAATTAACAATACGTCGAATGTCACACTGAATATTATGCGACCGAATATGATGTGTTCGGCTTTAGAAACAGTTTTGTACAATCAAAATAGGAAGCAATCGAATATTCGTGTTTTTGAAAATGGTAGGGCTTACGCCCAAAGTGAAAAAGGCTTTGTGGAAACAGACTGCTTGAGCTTAACCATGACGGGTGATTTTCATAGTGAATCTTGGATGGTTAAAGATCATAAAGTTAGTTTTTACCATTTGAAAGCGTATGTGCATATGGTGCTTGATAAATTGGGCATAAATGGATTTCAGGTAGCAGATAATGAAGACGAATGGTTTGAAGGTGGTTTGTTGTATCATAGAGGACCATTGGAAATAGTACGATTTGGTCAAGTGAGTATTGATAAGCAAGAACAATACGATATTAAAAATGAAGTATTTCATGCTGTTTTTAACTGGGATTCGATCTTTAAGTTTTTACATAAATCTGGAATCAGTGTAAAAGAGATTACAAAGTATCCTACCATGAAACGGGATTTAGCTCTTGTTATAGATGATGGCATTTCTTTTTCTGAAATCCTTGGAATAGCTTATAAAACAGATAAGAAACTTTTAAAAGAAGTTAATTTATTTGATGTGTATAAGAATGATGACCAATTGGGAGAAGGGAAAAAATCTTATGCGGTTAGTTTCTTGTTTGAACATATAGAAAGAACCTTGAAAGACAAGGAGGTGAACAAGATAATGGAGATATTGATCAAGCGATATGAAGAGAAGCTTGGTGCGGTAATCAGGAAATA
>JAHDGD010000138.1:0-1590 GCA_020627825.1 Saprospiraceae bacterium | reverse complement strand
TATCAAGTGACATAGATAAAGCTGCATCTTTTCTTAAAGCAAATGATGTGGTAGCTATTCCTACTGAAACGGTATACGGTTTAGCAGGAAACATCTACAATGAAGGCGCAATAAAGCGGATATTCGAAGTCAAAAAGCGGCCGTTATTTAATCCGCTTATTGTTCATGTCCATTCTATTGAACAAGTGGAATCTATAACAATAGAATTTCCGGAAAAAGCGCGGAAGTTAGCGGATCATTTTTGGCCTGGAGCGATTACATTAGTATTAAAGAAGAATGAGGTTATTCCTGATCTTATTACAGCAGGTAAGGACACGGTTGCAGTCCGTATACCGAATCATCCTGTGACTCTTGATCTTCTTAGAATTCTTCCTTTCCCGCTTGCGGCCCCCAGCGCCAATCCTTTTAATAGAATAAGTCCAACGCAAGCTCAGCACGTTGCTTCTTATTTTGAAGATGATGTACCAATGGTATTGGATGGAGGACCTTGCAATAGGGGGTTAGAGTCTACGATCATAGGGTTTAAAAAAGATGAACCAATTGTGTATAGGTTGGGTGCTATTTCATTAGAAAATATAGAGCAAGTAGTGGGAAAGGTTCAAGTGATGAATAAAAAAGAAAAGACACCAGATGCTCCAGGGATGTTAAAAAAACATTATTCCCCTCGAACCAAAACAATTGTTGTTGATAATGTAAGACAGTATGTTCAGCAACATCAAGAATTACAAATCGCCGTGTTATCATTTTCAGATGCCTATAAAAGTCTTAAGGTGAAGCATGTTGAAATATTGAGCAAAGAACGCGATTTCAAGAAAGCAGCAGCAGGCTTGTACCAAGCTTTACACAAACTGGATGATTTGAAAATAGATCTTATTGTAGCAGAGCGTTTTCCAATGGAAGATTTAGGTCGAGCGATTAATGATCGATTGAATCGAGCATCACAATAATGCTATCTACAACACAAATAGTCAGCTAAATCCTTTTTTGAATAACGTTAATAATGGATAAGGAATTTTATCAGAAACTTTTTAAAGGCTAAGATTTGGCTATAAATTCCAATACACTAACCATAACTAATACGAGAAACTTTTATGAAAAAGATACTTTGTAAAAGTTTTATAAGATATTGATATTTCTACATCCAAATACTTCATTTTATTCCCTTAATCGCTACTCTTCCCTTTGCACACAATTTACTTATAAAGGCTGAAGCCAATCATTAAATTTATTTCATTTTTAATGTAATTTCATATAGTTAGTTAAGCGAAAGAATTTCGTCTTTTACATCCTATACATGTTGTGTAATGTAATGCATTTATGAAGCTATAAGATATATCTACTGATAAATCAAGACTTCAAGTGCACTAAAAATACACCATTATATTAAAACTATTTTTAATGTGGCGCAATATTTCAGCAAGTTATAAAATGCTCATTAGCAATTGCTTACAAAATATTTTGAAATAAACAGTAAAAAAGTGGAACGAAATGAAGGGTTCATTACACTAATAGAGAAACAAGCTATGAACGTATTTGAACTACAAAGTGGAGGCTATTACAAAATTGAAAGTTTGGCTTCTTCCAGAAACT
>JAHDGD010000137.1 GCA_020627825.1 Saprospiraceae bacterium | reverse complement strand
CTTTTATGCACGACAAAATTTCGACATTTTTTAACGCAATTGGACTTAAGGCCGAACTTTCTTTTTTGTTCACATGGAAATAATAAGAACTCTAGTATAATTGAAAGGAAGTTCTAGTTAGATAGAATAATGGATATGGAATTTTATCAGTTGACAGATTTACATTCAAATACGAAGCTGACTTTGTTTGACTTAGTAACCACAAAATAATTCAAGAAAAGACTTCGTTTTCAACAAAACGAGGTCTTTTTTTATGCTGACATCTATCCTTTCTTTCTTTACCGTTAAACGTCTTATTTTAGTTGGTATAATAAGTGGTTGTTACATTCTACATACTTCATATCCAGATAAACAAAACCAACCCATCAAAAAAGAATGGATCGAACTTGAAAAAAAGTACGCTGAGATGTTGGATCCTATTACACACTATAAAGAAGAAGATCCTTCATTGTACTGGTTTATCGTCTCCTGGCTTAATACTAATTATGGCACTCCAAATTGGCAGAACTATTATCAAGAAACTTGGCAAGAAGAACGGAAAGAAAAAGGGATAGACTGCAGTGGATTTGCAAGAGTGCTTCAGGATAAAATTTATGGGTATAACGTAAGAGGAAGTTCTCAACAAATTTTGGATCGATATTGTAGAAAAGTAAAAAGAAAAGACATTCAAAAAGGTGATCTACTCTTTTTTAAAGCTCCATATAGTAAATCACATCGTATTGTTCATGTAGGCATCTATCTAGAGAATGAATTTTTCGTACATGCTACATCCAAAAAATCAGCAACACAAGGTTTTGGAGTAAAAATTGATCATCTTTTAGCTAAGAATTGGTCACAAGAACTAGTCACTATAGGAAGAATTAAAAAGGCATTCAAAAAAGAAGATGATTAAAATGACTTATCCAACTTGTTTTCAACAGGTGTGAATAATCGAATCACCATATCAAATTGTAATGCAAATAATACAGCACTTAATACCAAATGAATGGGTTGAGCTACTACAGGAAATCTAAAATGAGAAAATAAAATACCTATAAAAGCCTGCACTAAAATAACACCAACAATAAACATCCATTGTCTACTATACCAAGTATGTTTAATAGCGTTATAAACCAAATAACCATTAAGCAACACGACTAACCATATCAAACTTCTATGAAGTGTAAACACAGATCCTAGATTTTCTATCCAATCTCCTCTAACAATATCAGACTTTGCAATTTCATCAATCTGTTCTCTTACTTGCGTTCCTAAGATAACCATTACAAAAGTCAGTAAAAGAGCTAGCAAAGCTATTCGTTTAAATGTATTGTTTTCCACATGAAAAGAGACTCTATTTGTGGAAACTATATGATACAACAAAATAAGAACAGCAAGGATTGCAAAAACACCAATCATGTGGATCGTGATGGTTTGTCCTTGAAGATTCGAATCGACAACTAATTTTCCTAGAAACGCTTGAAATCCAACTAAGAATACAACTAAAAAAGAGAGCAAGAGATACCACTTGTTTTTCCTTAGAAAAAGAAAAGAAAGGAAAAACATCGCCATAACTGGAAATCCCAAAGCAACCGTAGCTAATCGATTTATGAATTCTACCCATGTATGCAAAGGATTATACACTGCATAATCGTGTTTTGTGTACTCTTCCCAATTAGAAGAATCAAATTGAGAAGAAGAAACAATAGCTGATTTTGCAGTAAATAGTTTTTGATCATGAATGATCATTTGGCCTTTGAAATATGAATCTCCTTCATGCCAAGTGACTTGATCTTCGCTAATAGGAGGAATCAAAGCACCAAAACATTTAGGCCAATCGGGACACCCCATTCCAGACTCTGTAACACGCACAATTGATCCTGCTAAAATGACAACAAGAACCAACATAAAGTTGAGTACAATAAGTCTTCGGAACCATTTATCCTTCCACGTCATGAATTTCTTTTTTGCAAAAGTAACCAAATGAATAGATGTGAGATTCCCACATCCGTAATTCTTAATTATATATATCTTTTATAAATAAAAAAGAATTATTACTCATTATTAAAGCTGTGGAAAGGTGGAAAAGTTGTACGTAACAAACATTCCTTTATTTCTTCATCAGTTTATCCATTGAATTTGGATAATTACATGCTTTTATCCACATAATTTTCCAATTATTAACAACTTGTGGATTAGTATTTTACTTTTAAACAGCAATTTTGTTATATAATTGATTATTAAACTTTTATAAGAAATAACTAGCCTATTTTATCCACATAGTTTGTGTATAACTCTATTTTATTATCCATATTGAGTCCCATTTCTTTCTTTTTCTATCTGTTATACACACTGTTGGAAAACATCGTTCAAATTTGTTCTTTGCATAAACTCTAAAAATTCATTTTGTTCATAATGTATGGAAAAGATCATAATCTATTATGGAAAGGAAGCCTATTTCTCCACATGGAGTGAAATTTTTAAATTCTTGTTGAAAATCTACGAGTTATTAACAGACATGTATAAAAAAGATGTGTAAAAATTCTTATTTATAGACTTGATTTTATGATATTTACACTTTATAATTTTTCTTAATGTGTATAACTAATTGATATGCCTATTAAATTGTCTCTAGCAGCATCCAAAGAACAAGTAACAGCAGAATGCGGAAAAGTTACTTTTCCCAAAGCTTTTAATCACGCATAT
The DNA here is from genome assembly GCA_020627825.1 of Saprospiraceae bacterium. Taxonomy (GTDB): domain Bacteria; phylum Bacteroidota; class Bacteroidia; order Chitinophagales; family Saprospiraceae; genus JAHDFB01. The sequence goes on along the minus strand of JAHDGD010000137.1, from coordinate 8,367 downwards.
CAAATTCCTCCTGGTGAAAAAGTATATTGTATCTTGGATGTAAATCCTACGCGAATATATACAATAGAATGGGGATTGATTCCACATTTTTCAAAGCGACTAAGCAATAGAGGAAATCTTACTGAAATTGATACAAATGAAATTGCAAGTAAACCTTCTTCTCGAATTCCGTTTAGATCGAAAAGAGGAATTATTTTAGCTGATGCTATTTATTATATACATAAAAAGGGATTGGACTATACGCCTTATAGAATTCAGCGAAAAGATAAGCACTTAATGAAACTTGCTTGTCTGTGGGATGAGTACAGAAAAGATGATCAATATTTAGCAACTACTGCATTAATAACACGTAAGATCTCCAATTTTATATGTTCTAGTTTTCCTATAGAATTCACTTCAGACGAACAAAAACAATGGATGGAAGAACGTAATCTTGATGCTGCTGAAGTTATGTTGAATAAAAAATTCCATCCTGAAGCATATGATTATTTTAAAGTAACGAATCGATTACTTGATGATGCCTATAATGAAAAAGATTTAACTGCAGCTATTCCTACTGAAATAAACTTATTTAGTTTTTTATAAATGCGTGTCATTTTACAAAGAGTCACCGCTTCATCTGTTCTTATCGATCATACCGAAAAAAGAGACATTTCGAAAGGACTAACTATTCTTGTAGGTGTCTGTGATGAGGATACACAAGAAGATATCGACTGGCTTGTTCGTAAGATTCTCAACATGCGCATATTTCCCGATGAGCAAGGAGTGATGAATCGATCTATTCTAGAATGCAGCGGAGATCTATTGGTTATTTCACAGTTTACTTTGTACGCCTCAACAAAAAAAGGAAACAGACCCTCTTATATTCGATCATCAAAACCTGCTTTCTCTGAACCGATGTATGAAAAGTTTGTGGAAAAGCTCCGTACATCTTGTGATTTAACGATAAAAACAGGATCATTCGGCGCGGATATGCAAGTTCATATTGAAAACGATGGTCCGGTAACAATCTTTTTGGATACTCACAATAAAGAATAACATGACTATTTCGGATTATCAAGCTACGGTTGACAAATGGATTAAAGAAATTGGTGTTCGATATTTCGATGAAATGACCAATACACTGATTTTAAATGAGGAGGTAGGTGAATTTTCTCGTCTTATCGCCCGCATTTATGGCGAACAATCTTTCAAAAATCCTCCTTCGGAGGAAGAACAAAAAGTACAACTTGCCGATGAATTGGCAGATATATTTTTTGTATTGACTTGCCTTAGTAATCAACTTGATATTAATCTAGAAGAGGCTTTCGCCAAAAATTTGGAAAAGAAAACCAATAGAGATAAAGAGCGTCACAAGAATAATGATAAATTAATGTGAATAACGGTTAAACCGCATTTTGTAATAGAAAATCTATTATGACCTTAACTGCTTTTAAACCCGCATTATGCATTAGAGCTTTGTTTTGAGGGCTGAAAATACTATGAAATCAGGCGATTTGGAAGATTTATCATAGCATCGCTATGGTTCATCTGAAAACGTCAGCGAAGCGTTGATTTTGACGTAATTTATGCCCGTAATAGATTGTCTAATGTATAATGCGGGTTAACATAAAAGCTACGCCAACTTTTGCTCACTCACCATAGTGGTGACTATGTTTCATTCTCAAAAGTTGTTATTTCTTCGGCATTTCAGGTCTCATCACGAAGTTCTATTACAAAATGCGGGGTTAAGGAATTTTATTAACCTGAATTCGGGACTATAAAATCATTAAGAAAGATATTCCTTTAAAAATATTGTCGACATTTGATATTAAAAGTAGCCCTCTTCATGGCATCCGAAAAGCAATTTTGGAATACATTCAAAAAAAATAAAACAGCAATGTGCTCTTTGTGCATTGTACTTTTACTTTTTACTGCATCTATGTTGGCCTATCTCTTTATACCGGATCATTCTCCGAATGCAAATCGGCAATTGCCATCTATTGCCTTAAGTAAACCTGGATTCCAAGCCAATATTCTCAGTTTACCTCGACCGGGATTAAGTACTCAACAATCTTTTTTAGAAAGAGTGGTGTATGGTAAGAAAGAAGCAGTGGATCATTATGTGTTTGAATCTATTGATATGGACGAAAGCTCCATTTATATTACCAATTATTATGGACGAACATTGATTATCCCAAGGGATGGAATTCAAGACGTTGCTCCTTATTCAGATAAGAAAAGATTTATTCTAGGTACTGATAAATTCGGGAGAGATATTTTTTCTCGTATTATTTTAGGGATTCGTGTGTCCATGTTAGTTGGTGCAGTTGCCGTTTTTATTTCGCTTTTCATGGGCATATTGATGGGATCTCTTGCGGGATTTTTGGGTGGAATATGGGATCAATTGATCATGTTATTGATTAATGTGAACTGGTCAATCCCCACGATTCTTATGGTGTTTGCTATTGTATTGGCTTTCGATCGAGGATTGGTTGTGATCTTTATTGCTGTCGGTCTTACGATGTGGGTGGAATTAGCTAGGATTGTTCGGGGACAAGTCATGTTACTTAAAAAAGAACAGTTTGTGGTAGCGGCTAGGAATTTAGGAATGGGTGTCCCCAAAATTTTATTCATCCATATTTTACCGAATATTATTGGTCCTGTACTGGTCATGGCTGCAGCTAATTTTAGTACAGCAGTATTGGTAGAAGCGGGCCTCAGTTTTATTGGCTTTGGGGTCGAACCCCCCACCCCTTCCATAGGGAATATGTTAAACGAACATTACGGTTATGCAATGACAGGAAAATTGTTTTTGGCAGTGGTTCCTGCAATTACACTTATGATATTGGTTTTATCTTTTAACTTAGTGGGAGCTGGATTACGAGATGCATTCGATGTGAAAAAAACAGCTTAAGCTATGATGAGTGCTGAACTGGAACGAATAGAAAGACTAGAAAAGGAACTGAGTTTAAAACAACTTCAGATAAAATCTCTATTGACCATCACGCAGGCGATCAATGATAATATGCCTGAAGAAGGTTTATATAGGATTTATAAGAATTTCCTGAGCTGGGAAATGGGGATCGATAAAATGGCACTTATTGTAGAAGATGACGGATGGAAAATGGTAACGAGTATTGATCAAGATGAGTTGATTTTTTACAATCGCGTAGAAAGTATCCTTATTCCATTTACCAAGCCACATTCTATTCAAGAAACCGATGCGCTAGAACTTCAAGACTTTGACATCTTGTTGCCGATTATTCATGAAAATAATCCCATTGCTTTTGCCCTGATCGGAGGTGTGTACAAGCAAGACGATGTATATAATAAAGTACAGTTTATCACGACCATTACCAATATGATTGTAATGGCAGTAGAAAATAAAAAACTATGGAAAAAGCAACTCAGTCAAGAACGATTCAAAAAAGAAATCGAACTTGCAGAAGAGGTGCAAAAAATGTTGATTCCGGAAAATCTACCATCGAATCGATATGTAGAATTTTCGAAACGATACCGTCCGCATTTTAATATTGGCGGCGATTATATAGACTTCGTTCAGATCAATCCACATAAATCCATGTTCTGTATAGCAGATATAAGTGGTAAAGGAGTAGCTGCGGCTTTATTGATGGCGAATTTTCAAGCCGTCATTCAAAGTCTTGTGTATAGAAATTATTCCTTGAAGGATTTTGTAAATTCGTTAAACGAAACCGTCTATCGAATTACGAAGAGCGATAAATACATCACATTTTTTGTAGCGGAACTGGACTTAAAAGAACGAACTTTACGTTATGTAAATGCGGGACACCAACCTCCTATGTTTTATTCCGAAGGAAATGTACGATCACTTGATGAAGGAACGACGGTTATAGGCGCATTTGATGAATTGCCTTTTATAGATGATGAAGTGATCAAACTAAAAGAAGGAGATCTTGTTTTTTCGTTTACAGATGGATTAATTGATCTTATGGATGAAAGTGGAACGTATTTTGAGGATAAAAGAATAGAGGAGTTTGTAAAAGCTAATGGAAAATTAAGTGCGGAGACATTTAATAGTCAATTGGTCAATGAAATCGAATCATTTAGTGGAAAACAGAGTTATACAGATGACATTGCTATCTTAACATGTAAAATAGCAAGTTTTGTCAAAAACGAAAAAGATGAAAAGTAGAACGACAGCAATTATTCTTGCCATATTTTTAGGTGGTCTGGGAATTCATAAATTTTATTTGCGTGACGCAGGTACAGGTATTTTTTATATCATGTTATCTTTCATAGGCGCGAGTTTGAAATTTCCTATAAGTACCATTCTTGGTTGGATTGATGCATTTCGTTTGATCACCATGTCCGAAAAATATTTCGATAAAAAGTACAATGGAGGTGCTCGAAATGCGCGTTCTAGAGGAAGACGAGATTCCAGAGATTACGTAGAAAGAGATAATCGTTCTAGAAGAAGAAGTAATAGAGCGTATGAAACACGATCTGCGAGAGAATATAACAATCGTTCAAGATCTCGAAACACGCCACCGCCTGTACGAGACGATCGGAATTCATCTTATAAAAGAAAGAAAAAAGTTATCAAAGACAATCCATTTAAAACAAGTGGAATCAAGCGACTAGATAATTTTGAATTGGATTTAGCGGAAGTGGATTTGAATCGAGCACTGGAATTATCACCGGATGATATGGATATTCATATTGCACTTGGTCGTCTGTATTCGATCGAAGAAAATGTCAACAAATCGATGTTTCATATTTCGAAAGCAGTACGTCTTGGCTATACTGATTTCAATCACATAAGAACAGCAGACGGATTTGCGTTTCTTAGATTGAGTGATAAATTCGAAGAATTCGAAGAGTCAGGTTTCCGAGCTGTTCGTGTTTCGTCGGAACCTCAAGAAGAGCGAAAAGAAAAAACGCGTGAGGCCGTTACACCTCCAGAAAATGATTTATTGCAAGATGACCTTTTGTTGTCTCAATTAAATAAATTGAAAGAATTACGAAATAAAGGAATTATTTCAGAGAAAGAATTTGAAGAAGAACGTATAAAATTAACCCAACGCTAATGATTGCAGCCGAATTAATTTCTGATATAGTTTCGCCCGTTAAGACAAGTGATACAGGTGAAGAAGTGTTGACGATGATGAATTTATTTCATGTGCGTCACCTGCCGATTGTAAATAATGAAGAATTACTCGGAGTTATTTCGGAAGACGATATATTATCGCAAAATATTGATGCAGCAGTAGGATCGTACGCATTGTCTATGCGAAAACCATTTGTGGAAATCCATACGAATATTATGGAAATCATGAACATAATGGCGGAATACAATCTGAGTTCGGTTCCAGTTATCGATTCGAATAACGTCTACAAAGGCATGGTTTTATTGCAAGATATTTTAATTTTCTTTTCGAAAAGTGCCACGTTCCATCAACCAGGTTCTGTCATAATTATCGAGATCAATAGACAAGATTATAGCATGGTGGAAATTTCCCAAATCGTGGAAATGGAAAAAGCTTCGGTTATCGGTCTATTTATTTACGAACATGCTAACCCCAATAGTATTCGACTTATCTTAAAAATAAATACGCAAAACCTAGAGCATATATTAGCGGCACTTGAACGCTATAATTATAATGTCGAAGCGAGTTTCTCCGAAAATAATCTCAACGAATCGCTACAAGATCGATATGATTCATTCATGAGATATCTTAATGTATAGAGTATTATTTTTTCTTTTATGTAATTGTTTTTTTTCTTGGGCTTTCGCCCAAAAGTCAGATCATTTCACGCTGGAGCATGTAGAAATATCGGGAAATAAATGGACCAAAGATTTCGTATTTCTACGAGAATTAAATTTCAAAAAAGGAAACGCCTATCCACTAGAATATATTCAATCTGCTAAACTAGAAAATCTAGAACGACTCAAAAATCTTGGATTATTTAATGATGTGCAGTTGGAATATGAGATCGATAGTGTGCGTAACGTTTTTGATATTTCCATTGCGGTAGTAGAAAATTGGTACATATGGCCGAGCCCTATTTTTGAATTAGCAGACCGAAATTTTGCAGAATGGTGGACAAATCAGAACAGGGATATTTCTCGCATTAATTATGGGCTGCGAATAGATCATACCAATCTTACAGGAAGACGTGATCGATTAATAGTGCAATTGCAAAGGGGCTTTCGCCAAAAGTATGAGTTGGTGTATAATCAACCCTATTTAAATAAAGAAGGAACGATGGGAGCGGAAGCTTTTATCTTTTTTGCCAATCAAGATCAGATTCCCTATAAGACAGAAAATAATCGGACGATTTATGCGGGATTTGAAGAGCGAACATTGCTAGAGCGTTTTCGAGTGGGAGGAGCATTTTTTTATAGGCCGACGATTTATCATCATCATGCATTCCGACTTGAATACCATAAAAACAGTGTGGATGAGTATGTGATCAATGAATTAAATCCGGCTTATTTTTTGGAGGGCAGAACGAGCATTCAGTTTTTTATGTTTAATTATCATTATACCTATGATCGGCGAATTGCGCAATTTTATCCCATTAGTGGATATCAAATTTGGTTAGATTTCAAAAAAGAAGGATTTGGTATTTACAATGAATATAATAATACAGCTGCATCCATAGGTATAGAATATTATTATCCCATCACTAAAAAATTAGTTTTTGGGACACAATGGAAAGCGAAAGCAAATCTTGATCGACGGGTTGTTTCCTTTGCGAATAATACAGGAATAGGCTGGGGAGCAGATCAACTAGGAGGATATCATTTATATGTAGTAGATGGAACGGATTATGTTTATACTCGAAATAATCTTCGTTTTTTAGTATTTGATGGACGATTTAATTTAGGTAAATGGATGCCGTTTCATCAATTTCGAACATTGAATGTTCAATTATATGGACGTGCGTTTATGGATATGGCATACGTAAATGATCGGACCTATCGTTTTACCTTTAATAATGATTTCAATAATCGATTGTTATATGGATATGGACCAGCTGCTGATATGGTTTTATTCAATAACTATAAGTTTAGTTACAGCATGGGAATAAATCATTTAAACGAAGTTTATTTTTTCTTTCAGTATCAAACCAATTTTTAAAGATAGATGTCGAAAAGTCAATCCATATTAGGCAAATTTGGTTTAACACTTCCCATAGGAAGCATCATGAATATTCCAATGAAAATTCATTGGTCCATGTTTCTTTTTATGATTTACATTCCAGTAGTGGGCGTATACAAAAAGATGGAGGTAATGGAAATTGTTTTGCTTTGTGTGATCACTGTTTTGATACTAGGGAGTGTATTGTTGCATGAACTAGGTCATGCTTATGCGGCACGAAACCTTGACATAAAAACACATGATATAGTCTTGAGTTTGATAGGAGGAGTCGCTCGATTAGAAAAAATACCAGAAGATCCTTATGAAGAATTTAAAGTAGCCATTGCTGGTCCATTGGTCAATTTAGTAATTGCGTGTGTATTGGTTATGGGTTTATTGATTTCATTTGGTACGGGTATGGTGGAGGTTATACCTACTTTTAAAAACTTTATAAATCCTGATATATTTTTAAATTCATACGATCAGCCTTTATGGATTTATATGATGTACATTTTAGCGGTATCTAATTTAGCCTTATTCGCTTTTAATTTATTGCCTGTTTTTCCTATGGATGGCGGTCGTATTTTCCGCGCAATTTTATCCAATCCATTGGGTCGAACAAAAGCCACACGAATTGCAAGTATGACAGGAAAAATATTGGCCATAGGATTAATTATTTGCGGTTATTATTTTCGACAACCCATATGGAGCATCATTGGAATTTTTGTTTTTTTAATGGCGGATATTGAAAATAGACAAGAGATGCGAAGTCATCGATTTCGACAAATTAAAGCTGATGCCTTAATGTCATCTGTATACGACCGAGTAAAATTGGTGCTGCCCATTCAAGAAGTAATCAATCGTCATTTCGATACGGATATCTCTACGTTTTTAATTGAAGACAGTAAGAAAAAAATCGTGGGTGTAATAGATAAAAATATATTGGAAACTGCCATGCGAGAGAAGACAGAAGAAACGCCTATCAGTCATTACATGACCCAGCGATTTGCCTTGATCAATATCAACGATGATTTTCACAGCATTCACAATAAGATGATAAAAGAAGGATTGTCGATAGGTGTGGTGATGGATTATGGGGAAGTCAAAGGAATTATAGCGGAAGAGAAAGTGAGGGGCATGTATTAAAGTGTGCGTATAGTTTTTAATTTTTTCGTTCTAAAAGGATACAACGATAAGCTTTGAGAGATTTATAAATTTCGTACTTTTTACCATTGCCGAAATAATACCATTTAACTTA
>JAHDGD010000136.1 GCA_020627825.1 Saprospiraceae bacterium | reverse complement strand
TTAAATTAACTTTTGGGCTCGAGCCCAAAAAAAATTATAATGAACTAAACCACCTGATTTTTTTTTACAATAGAAAACAAGAGTAATAGTTATGAATACAAAAGGACTTGCAAAATTTCTACCCTTTATTTTAATAGGAGCTTTCCTGCTTATTATCTTAAGTAGCACGACATTTTTAAATATTAATCCAGGTGATAAAGGCGTACTTTATAAAAGACTGGGAAATGGTATAGACCCTACAAAAACATATGACCAAGGGTTTCATGTTATTGCTCCTTGGAACAAGATGATTATTTATGATGTGAAGGTGAATGAGGCATTCGAAAAGATGAGTGTACTTTCCAAAAATGGGTTGAATATCGAAATCGATTTATCTTTTAGATACTATCCAAAACGTGATTCTATAGGATATCTGCACAATGAAGTAGGAAAGACCTATCGAGACAAAATCATTATACCTGAGATACGTTCAGCCACCAGAGAGGTGATTGGTAAATATTTACCTGAAGAGTTGTACTCAACGAAAAGAGAGGCAATTCAAACAGAGATTTTCAATATTTGTAGAGACAAAGTAGCTAGAAAACATATTGTACTAGATGATGTATTGATTCGAGAAGTAAAGTTACCTCAAACCTTGCAAGATGCTATCGAGCGCAAGTTAAAAGAAGAGCAAGAGTCTTTACAGTATGAATATCGATTGATTAAAGAAAGGAAAGAAGCAGAGCGAAAAGTTATTGAAGCGCAAGCAAAAGCAGATGCTAACCGTATATTGAATGCTTCACTCACCGATAAAATTCTACAAGATAAAGGAATAGAAGCAACACTTGAATTAGCTAGCTCGCAGAATAGCAAAGTAGTGATTGTGGGTGGTGGAGAAGGTGGTGGATTGCCTTTGATTCTAAATAATTAAGTGAGTCAACTCACTTGAATAAAATAAAGGGCTATCTCATTGTGAGATGGCCTTTTTTTATGGCGTGTTTTGATACACTCGAATGAAGTCGATTTCCATAGCGCTTTCTGTAAAATCTGCTTGAACTTCAGGTAACATGGCTACATTTAGTAAAAGATAATGGTCATGGGTGTAGGGCCAAGTCTTTTCATTTTTAATACTAGGGCTGTAGGTGTAAAGAACTTCATCGTCTATGCTAAAAACGATAGATTCCGGAGTCCATTCCACGGTATACAGGTGAAAAGTGTTCGATACATCTTCCAGTGTTCTTCCTTTTATATTAGTGGTATTGCCATGACTTGAAGGTGTATGAAGGGCACTCGATACATAATTCGGATTAGTCCCCCAATGTTCCATAATATCTATCTCTCCACATGCTGGCCAACTTGTAGTCCCATAACCTTTTGTTTCCCAATAAGCCCCTCTTTCTGTGATGTTGCTACCTAGCATCCAAATGGCTGGCCAAGTACCTTTTCCTGCAGGTAGCTTAGCTCGAATTTCAACTCGACCATACGTAAAAGCAAAAGTAGAGTTCAATCTCGCTGATGTGTAGTTTTTACTTATTCCTTGATCGGAATATGTTTCTTTTTTTGCTACTATGAATAAAGAACCATTTTTGACATATGCATTTTCCGTCCTATTGGTATAATGTTGAATTTCGTTGTTGTACCAACTTTTTCCATTTGGGATAATCGTCTGATGAAACCATTTTGAAGAGTCAGCCGGTCCATCATTTTCGAATTCATCCGACCATACCAGGGTACTCGCTTTTTTGTGCGTTTCAGCAGAATGGTTAGGCATGTCGATTGATTGTGCTTGTGCCGTATTCAGTACATGAAAAATGAAAAATATCCATACAATCCATCTCATAAAAGTCGTTTAATTTCTGCATAAAGATAGATGTTAAGCTGACTTAAGCAAGCATTCTACTATTCCAATAATTCGAATGAGACGGTAACATAAGATCGAATCTCGATTTCTCCTAATTCAAATGAAGTACTTCCCGATTGATTATTTTGTTGTGCTGGTTGGGAGCTGTAAGCAGAATTTGAAAAATTATTTCTGGTATTGCTGTGGATCAATTTTGCTTTTCCAATGGATTGTCCAAGTGCTGCTGCCATTTCTTCGGCTGAAACACGCGCTTTTTTCAATGCTTCAAGTTTCGCTTTTTTTGCTAAGTTTTCGTATTCACTACTTTTAAAATCGGGGCCATTTACTGCGTGCACGTCGAGTACAAGTAGTTGATCTACTATAGCATCATAAGAATCAATATCTTTTAAACATACATAAATCTGTTGATAGGCTAGAAAGCCATCGTATTCTATAGGATGCCTATTTCGAATGTAGTTTCTTGAAATACGCATACGCTTAGTTTGTATAAAACGATCTTTTATTCCTGCTTTTTTTAGTATGTCAAAAACGGTATGTGCAACTTTTCTATTTTTATTTCGGGCAGCATCAATCTCTTGTGCGTGATGTTGCAGAATAATCGTAAAATGAATTTCATCAACAGGCGCGTAGATCACATGGGATTCACTTACTTCTATAAGTGGAATGTTGAGGCTTTGGCTTACGCCCAAAAAGGGAAAACAAAGAATGAAGAGGAATGCATAGCGGAATGATTTCATAATGAGAAATTTACTTGAATGATTAATATAAATAAGGATTACCCAGAACATGGAGATACATATAGGTAACTTGCTTTTAACTGGAATTAGTATTTTTAATTCCAGATAAAGTACACACGGATTAGTGCATGTAAAAAAATGATCTTTTAACCCGCACGATATAATAGAAAATCTATTATAACCTAAACTGCCTTTGAAATAAAGACTATCCCAACTTTTATTCACTCACCATAGTAGTGACCATGATTCATTCACAAAAGTTGTTATTTCTTCGGCATTTCCGGTCTCAATACGAAGTTCTATTACATAATGCGGGTTTAAAACTTATCTTTTAAGAAAGGAGCAGTCACGGAATCTTTAGCTTTTAAAATACCTTTTGGTATTCCTTCGTATACAAGATTTCCTCCTTTTAATCCACCACTTGGTCCAAGATCAATTAACCAATCAGCTGTTTTGATCACTTCTAGATTGTGCTCTACAACTACTACGGTATGCCCTTTTTCGATTAAGGCATTAAAAGAATCAAGAAGTTTCACAATATCGTGAAAATGAAGCCCTGTAGTAGGTTCATCAAAAATAAAGAACACATGATCTCTTTTCATTTCTCTTCCTAAGTAATAAGCCAATTTTACTCTTTGGGCTTCACCACCTGATAAGGTACTAGAAGGTTGACCGAGTTTCACATATCCGAGACCCACGTTAAATAAAGGTTCAATTTTTTGTAAAATATCATGTTGATCTTCAAAGAATGTTAGTGCTTCTTCAATACTCATTTCAAGAACTTCAAAGATATTTTTTTCATTATATCTCACTTCTAGAATCTCATCTTTGAATCGTTTCCCTTTGCAATCCTCGCATTGCAATTTTACATCGGCAAGGAATTGCATTTCTACTGTTATTTCACCATCACCTTTGCAATTTTCACATCTTCCACCTTCTACATTGAAAGAAAAGTGTTTCGGTTTATATCCTCGGAGTTTGGATAAATGCTGTTTTGTAAAGAGTTTTCTTATGGCATCAAAAGCTTTCACATAAGTGACTGGATTGGATCTAGATGATTTGCCAATAGGAGATTGACTGACCATTTCTACTTCCTTTATCAGTGAAAAATCACCTTCTATCTCAGTGAATTTGCCTGGAGTAACAGGAAGAGGATCACCTATTTGCATTTTCAATGCGGGATAGAGTATATGTTTGATCAAAGTTGTTTTTCCGGAACCTGATACACCTGAGACTACCGTTAAGGCATTGAGAGGAACCTTTACGTCAATATCTTTTAAGTTGTGGTGACGGGCGCCTTTTATGCTGATGAAATTATTTGGTTTGCGTAAGGTCTTGGGTACTTCAATGCCCATTTTACCCGTAAGATAATGTACTGTTAGCGAATCCGTTTTTTGTTTGATCAGATTTTTATATGGCCCACTAAATACCACTTCACCACCGTGTAACCCGGCCCCTGGTCCTATATCAATTAGGTAATCGGCATTTTTAATAACTTCTTCTTCATGTTCTACAACCACTACCGTATTATCTAAATCTCTAAGATTTTTCAATACGTCAACTAGTCGAGAGGTGTCCTTTGGGTGCAACCCTACACTTGGTTCATCAAGAATATACAAACTATTCGTTAAGTTACTTCCCAACAATCTAGTCAGATTTATTCGTTGCGTTTCGCCTCCACTCAACGTGGAAGATAAACGATCTAGCGTAAGATACCCCAAGCCCACATCTGTCATAATTTGCAATCGGGTTTTAATCTCGTACAAAATCCTATCCGCTAAGGTTGCGTCATATTCAGAAATAGACAGTTTCGTGAACCAATCATGTAAATCCTCTATCGGTTTAAAGACCAATTGCATCAGATGCTCTCCTGCCACCTTAATGTTTTTGGTCTCTTCGCGTAGTCTTCCTCCATCACAAGTAGGACATGTTGTACGTCCTCTGTATCGTGCCAAGATTACTCTGTTTTGAATCTTGTATGTTTTAGACCGGAGTTCTTCGAAGTAATCATTAATGCCATTGAAATACCGATTTCCTTCCCACATTAATTTATATTGTGCATCGGAAAGTTCCTTTATAGGTCTGTGAATAGGAAGCCCTACTTCCTCCGAAACAGCGATAAGATTTCGTAGATAAGCTTTAGATTTTTCACCATTCCAACATAAGATGGCACCGTCATAAATGGATTTATTTTCGTCGGGAATGACTTTTCTTCTATCAATTCCTAGGACTCTACCATATCCTTCGCACGTAGGACATGCACCATAAGGATTATTGAAATTGAATAATTGATGGGAGGGTTCGATGAATTCGATGCCATCAAGTTCGAATCGATTATTAAATTCTTTGAAATCGCCTTTGTAAATTTGAACACGCACATTTCCTTGACTTTCGGAGAATGCAGTCAAGATAGAATCAGCCATCCGCATTCTATTATCCTCTTCTTGGTTGACGGAAAATCGATCAACAAGAATAAATACATCATCGGTTTCCTCAACGGATTGTTCCAGCCATTTCTCTGACTTCTCTTCAAGCAATTCTTCTATGTAAAATGTGTCTGCCTGTTTTACAACTCGATTGTAGCCTTTTTGCATAAGTTGGTGCAGCTCTTGCTCGATCGTTCGTTCTTTGTATGCTTTTGAGATTGGAGCAAGAAGGATTACCCGTGTGCCTTCCTTAAGTTGCAGGATGTAATCGATCACATCTTGAACTTCATGTTTTGTAACCAATTCTCCTGAAATAGGACTGTATGTTTTACCTATTCTTGCATACAGCAAGCGAAGATAGTCATATATTTCTGTTAGGGAACCTACGGTTGACCGCGAATTACTGGACGTCGATGTTTTTTGTTCGATTGCAATAGCTGGACTGATGCCTTTTATAAAGTCGACATCAGGTTTCTTCATTCTATTTAAGAATTGTCGGGCATAAGAAGAAAGAGATTCTACGTAACGTCTTTGACCTTCAGCATACAGTGTGTCGATTATGAGGGATGATTTTCCTGAACCTGAAAGACCGGTTACCACAACGAGTTTATTTTTTGGAATATGGAGCTCTATGTTTTTAAGGTTATTGGAACGGGCGCCTTTTATGTGGATTTCTTCATTAAATTGCTTGATTTCTTCTTCTGAGAAACTAAGGCTTGAGAACGACTGCTTAATCATAGAAAGTTAACGTTAAACGAGATGCGAAGTTTATGAAATTTTGGGTAAGAACCCAAAAAATAAAGAACATTCTGCTACAAAATAGAGTTTTGTTTTCATGAAAGAAATAAAAGTAGCCTATATAACGGGCGGAACAAAAGGGATTGGTTTAGGTATTGCAGAAAAAATGCTAGAAAAAGGGATTCATGTTGCGATAAGTGGTAGGAATTTGGGTCAAGCCCAAAAAATTGCCGATGGATTATCTGAACGATTTTCTGTGGAAGTATTAGCTGTGGGGTCTGATGTGTCGAGCCATGATCAGGAAAAAACAGCGATTCAGAACATATTGGATAAATGGGGGAGAATAGATTATGTTATAGCGAATGCTGGAGTGGGACATTTTGCTTCCATACAAGACATGACGGATGAACAATGGCATAGCACCATCGATACGAATCTCACAGGAGTTTTTCACACAACTAAAGCTAGCTTAGATGCTTTAATTGCTAGCAAAGGATATTTGATCACCATAGCTAGTTTAGCAGGAGCAAACTTTTTTGCTCGCGGCGCAGCATATAATGCGAGTAAATTCGGATTAGTAGGTTTTACACAAGCGGTTATGCTTGATGTAAGAGATCAAGGAGTAAAGGTAACTACGATAATGCCTGGGTCAGTTGCCACGAATTTCAATGGACATATTGTTGATGAAAAAGACAGCTGGAAGATTCAACCTGAGGACATTGGTCAATTAGTTGTTGACCTTATTCAAATGGATGCACGTGTATTGCCTAGTAAGGTAGAAGTAAGGCCAAGTATTCCAAGGAAGAAATAGAGTCTTTTAAGCAAGTGAAATGTATGAAATCAAAAATGACCAATTCGCTTTGTCAAATATGATTTTTTCATGATGATCAAAAAATCATTGACCTGATATAAAAGACACTATTTCAAATTGGAATCAGTAAAAGTGACTACTTTATTCAAGTTTCTTCGGTTCTTTCGTGCTTTCCAACCAATGTAATATTCCAAATGTCACACCTACTAGCCCTGCGACCACTCCAAGAATCGACACGAATGGAAGAAAAAATAGAATAAAAGGATGTAGTAAAAGGACTGCTAAAGAAATAAGACCTACAAATAGAATTTTATATTGATTAGGTGAATTTTCTTTTGAAACCAATTTCTTAGTTAGTGTAATAAATTTATTATGCAGAGTAGTTTTATGCCATACAATTTTTGATGTTGAAATCGACTTTTCAAACGTGTGTTTTTTCATTGTAGAATTTTGTATAGCTGAAGCTTTTTGCACAAACAGCAATAAAAAAGTACATATTATAATTGGTATAATTTTTTTCATTTTTAATTTATTATAAGGTGTAATAATAAAAGTTATTCTATTTGGTTAATTGTTTTCTAAAGTTTTCAATATCCATACGATGCCAAGGACAACAGTTGCGACTGTAAGAATTATGGATAGAATTCCAGAAAATAAGAATACAATTGCTGCAATTTCACTACCTCCGAATGCAAGCAGGAAAGAAGTGAAAGCTATGACGTCAGAAAGTAATGCTCCTATTCCTGAACCTATCCACCAATTATAAATTGATTTCAATACTTTTCCTTGATCTGCTTCTTTCTTCTTTTTCTTTTTTTTCTTTTTGGTTACAAAAAGTTTCTTTGTTGATTTTAAGAAGCCGATAGAGCTTTTCTGAACAGATTCTTTTTCAATAGTTGTTGATTGTGGGGTAGAATAAATCGCCTGGGCTTGTGGGGGAAATGCGAAACTGATCAGTAACGCAAATACTAAAAGGATAAGTTGCTTCATTGTTTTGTAATAATTTTTAATTAATGCACAATATATAAAATGATCTTTTAATGATCCTTTGTCATATAAAGAGATCGTTTTAAGTTTGTGACATTCTCAATGTTTATTTATAGTTTTCTTGCGCTATTTTCTTTTGAAACGATTTGTAATTAAACCAAGTTATGATGCCATAAATAAGTGCTAAAACAGCAGTAACAATAGAAAATTGAAAAGCAATTGTTCCATTAAAAAGAAAAATAGGACTTAGTAATAGTAAGGTTAGTGTGGTAAGGAGTATGAAGATTTTTTTATTCGTATTCACAAAAGGTTTTTTCTGATTAGGTTCTTGAGGTTTTTTAGCTTTTATAAACCACATGGCTCCGAATATTATAGTCATTAAGGCAAATACAATCGATAATATAACGGATAGAATAAATAAGATCAAAACCACATCTCCAGCACCGCCTATTAAAAAGAAAAAACTGATAAAGCCAATAGCATATGAAACGAGTGTACTCGATGCAAAAGTTGCCCATAATGTAGTGATTCTGCTTAAGGGGCTTTTTTTCTTTTTTTCTTTTCGTTGTTTTTGAAGAACTTGAACATGATGCTTTGCAGATCCAGAAAACTGACGTGCTTTTGTGATAAAAGTTTCTTTCTCAGGCTGTATTGGATCTTTATGAACTGCAAGTAGAGAGTTAGGCTGTGAAAAAAATAGAATGATTAGTATTGAATAGAAATAAATATTTTTCATAAGGAGAGCTTGAGTGCATTAAGTTAATCGTTTTCTGCAGCAACCTAATCTATTTTTTGTGATAAAAAGTTGATGAATTGATCATTAGAAATCTATTTAAATTGATGATCATTGTAAAATTTTTATTCGTATTTAATGTAACATTAGTGTTAAATATGTTATTGATTTAAGGAATTTAAACAGATAGGTGTCAATGAAATTCTGGAAGTTTTACAATAAATCATGATTGTAACCAATTTCATTTAAATCAGATTTTAAATTTTCAAAATCCTTTCTTCCAGGATTTATGCTTTCAACAATTTCTTTGGTGATCATAACTTGATTGTATATTGCTTCTATAGCTTTAATGTTTAACTCAAAATGTTCAAATTGGTCTAAGTAGTATTCTTCTGCCCATACTTTATAGGTTCCAGGGTTATGATCAAGGAAGTATAATAGTTCCGCTGAACCATCAAGATCGTCATCACTTAAAAATTCAATGTCTCCCGTATGCCAATTTTTATTGTCAACACCTTGCCAAAGACAAAACGTTGTCCCTATATTTTTAACTGGCTCTCCATAAATAAATTCTTCAAAATATGTTGGAAGGCCTGCAATAATCTTTTTCCCTATATTTTGATTTTTTAGAGTTTGGTTCCTTTTTGGTTTATAGAAATTTTTAAATGAAGTGCCTCCGTTCTTTTCAGTATTTGAATTCCAACTATTTAAAGGACTTTCATGTGCAAATCCATTTATAACTATACCGTGTTGGTTAAAAAATATGTTTATTTGGTCTCCTTGTCCGTTATTTAATTCACATACTTCTTGATTATGTCCCCAATATCTGTTGTAAGTAAAGTAACGAAATTCCCAATCAGAGCAAATAATCGCTTCTATTGCTGAAATGGATTTACAAAGAT
Organism: Saprospiraceae bacterium; assembly: GCA_020627825.1. GTDB lineage: Bacteria > Bacteroidota > Bacteroidia > Chitinophagales > Saprospiraceae > JAHDFB01. Next base: position 1,949 of record JAHDGD010000136.1, on the reverse strand, counting down.
TTTTGAGATCATTCCCATTTGGTAGAAATTCCAGGTTTCTAGTAGATATTTTTTTCATATTTCAATCATAACCAAAGTCAAATGTACGGATTATCAAGTGCTCTCTAGTCACTTAACAAAGGTCTTAAAACCAATGTAAATCTTATGTGTATTATTCAGTTTGTGAGACTTTGTTTGTATCAGTTCTTTTGGCAAAAACAAACCTCATTAATAAGAATTGAATCAGACGTCAGTTCAATTCTTACTTTGTCAATTAATTCTTGAGTAGCTTTTTTATTATCTTCCTATGCCTCAGATCTATTTTTTCGCATGCCATTTTCGAAAGCTGATTTCGATTCAAATAATTTGAAGTTGAATGTTAATTTATTTAACCCGTTCTAGGATAAAGAGTAGACCAACCAAATGATATAAAGTAGAATACAAGCGAAGGAAGAAAGAATAGATAACCCTATAAATGTAAACCCTAAAATTGCTGATCCCATAACTTGTAAAACAATATAAAATGCAAGGAAGAAAAGGGCACTTAATATCCCAGCTATAATATAAGATTTACGAAGGTTTTTAATCACTTTTTTCTGATTAGGTGCTTTTTTACTTTTGCTACTGACCTTGAATACTTTATTTCCTAAACTCGATTTTACAGCTAGGTGTATCTTTTTGAACGATGAAAAATGATCTGTGATTTTTTCTTTCTTCTGGTTCCTTTGATGTATTATAGATTTTGATTGTACAGCAGATACGCTTAAGGGTAGTGTTGTCATAGTAAGTATTATGACCGCTAGAAAATACTTTTTCATTTTTTTAGTTGTTTCGAATTTTTCAATAGTTCCTTTTCAAGATTATAGAGGTCTACATAATCTAAAGAAAAGTATTTGTTATACGTTTATTTAAGAAACGGCATAGATTAGCCAAATAATAAATAAGACTAAGCTGGCAGTTGATAATAGTGATGATAAACTAACCAGTACTAAACCAACAATAGCTGCACCTATAGTTCCTATGAAAAATAAAAGGTAGCCTACAATAAAGAAAACAACGGTCAAAATACCAGTTATAACCCACGACTTGAAAAGATTAGATAAAACTTGAGATTGATTCTTTTGCGAATTTTGTCTCTGCTGCTTTGTTATCCGCTTCTTCTTTTCTTTCTTGATTACTTTTTTCTGCTTTTTCTTTTTTCCTTTCTTTTTCTTTTTTTTCTTTTTTCTTTTCTTTTTAACGTCAGACCATTGTTCTCCTATGTATCCGATGACAATAGCCTCAATACTTTTGATTTTTTCTATTCCATGTTCTGATTGTTCTAACGCATTAGAATGGATTGCTTTAGCTTCTGGAACAAGGATAAAAGAAAATAGCAATAAAAAGAGAAATATGTATTTTTTCATAGGTTCAAAATTTCAAAAACGTTGACTTTGCAACATTGTTATTGGCTAATATCGTAAACTTTTTCAAGTAAAGTTAAAACGAGTGCTACTTTTTAATTGTGAATCCTTACTCTATAAATGTTTTGTTAAGGTCTAGAAAAATGAAGGAAATTATCAATTTTTATGAAGTTTGCATATCATGTTCATAGATTAACTATAAATTCCGGAGGACTAGGCATAACTAATTAGAGGAATTTATAGGAAAAAGTAGACCCTTTAAAAGGTTTTTGAACTATTGGGGTTTCTTTATCCATCTACTTCGTTGGATTTCATATTCCTAAGCACAGGCCTTTCCTTTGCACACAAGTTATTATTAAGAAAACCACACTATCATATTGAAATTAATCTTAATATGATTTAATATTTCAATCAGCTATAAAGCGCTTATTGTCAATTCTTTACAAAATATTTTAAAATAAACAGTAAAAAAGTGGAACGAAATGATGTGTTCATTACACTAATAGAGAAACAACCTATGAACGTATTCGAACTACAATGTGGAGGCTATTACAGAATTGAAAGTTT
>JAHDGD010000135.1:7580-11271 GCA_020627825.1 Saprospiraceae bacterium | reverse complement strand
TATTAGTGTAATGAACCCTTCATTTCGTTCCACTTTTTTACTGTTTATTTTAAAATATTTTGTAAAGAATTAACAATGAGCACTTTACAACTTGCTAAAATAGTACTTTATATTATAAATAATTTTAATATAAGGTGTTGTTCTTGTAGTCATGATTTATCCGTTCACATATCTTTTTGTTTCCTAAATGCATAACATAACGCTATAAGTAAAGAATTACAAAAGAAAATTCTTCAGCTTGTGCAATGCATAATATTTCTGTAAAAATGACATGAATTTAATGAATGTATTGAGTCTTATTAAGGTACTAGTGTGCAGGGAAAAGAGCACTGCTATGGTTCATTAAAAACGCAAGCGAAGCGCGGATTTTGGCGTTATTTCAGTTCGTAATAGACTGTTTAACGTATAATTTGCGTTTAACTTGTGGTCGTTTGAAATAGTCTGCACTAGATGAACTTTTACTCACAATTTGTATTTTAAAATGGTAGAATATGGAATATGGCCAAAAGAAAAAATCCAATAGATAAAGATAAAATTGCAGAAAACCCGCATTTGTTACCTTATGCGCACACAGTTGGAAGTGCAATCATAAGACCTCTTGATAAAGGCAAAATAAAGGGCTTATCTATGAAAGCTATGTATCAACAAACAGAAGATAAATTGACTCAAATAAAAGAGCAAGTTGAGACCCTTATTCAACAAGCCCATGAAATCCATAATAGAATTGATATTTCGGAAAAGATCTATGAAGCGCAATATAACTTTAAGCCAATCATAGGGAATACTTATTATTTATATCGAAATGAAGCGTCTTATGTACTCTCGATGATTTCTCCAGATGAATGGGGAGCCAATTTGAAATATGAATTTATCTCAGAAGCAACATTACTAGCTGATCATACATGGAAAATAGACAACAACATATAACACCTTACGTCCCTGTGGCATGTGAATGGATTGATCTTATAGAGATTGCAGCTACCAAGCATCAACCTGTACAGATTGAGCTGAATCATGAGGACTCTTCTTATACGCTATCAGGAAAGGTTCGAACATGGTATACAAAAAATAAAGTCGAGTACTTACAATTCAAAAATGGAGTATTTATTCGTATGGATAAAATCTTACGATTAAATGGACTTTCTGCTCAGGATAATTCTTGTAAAGTGTAGACATATACCAAATTATTCTATATTTATCTTTTTAATTTATTCTTCAAAAGAATGCATGATATGCATGCTTTATGAGGCTACAAAAAAAGAGTCCGTTATGAATTTTGACTTGAAGAAATTCCTGCCACATATTCTCGCAATTGTTGTATTTACAATAGCAAGTACTGTTTATTTTTTACCTCAATTATCAGGTAAAAAGACTGTTCAATCAGATATAAGACAATTTAAAGGAATGTCCAGTGAAGTAGCTGATTACAGAGAAAAAGGAGAGACTATTTTATGGACAAATAGCATGTTTGCTGGAATGCCAACTTTCCAAATTTCAGCTCCTCCCAAAAAGAATATAAGTCAATTTATAGAGCGAGCTATGGGCCTATTTATCAAGAGACCTATTGGCTATTTTGTGGTAGGGATGATTGCTTTTTATTTAGCATTGGTTTTCTGCAATATAAACAAATGGATCGCTTTAATAGGTTCATTGGTTTTTGCCTTTACAACGAATAACATGGTTTTATGGGAAGCTGGACATACAAGTAAATTAAGAGTCTTAATGGTCAGTGTCCTTATAGTCGCTGGTATCATACAGGTCATGCGAAAAAAATATATTGTAGGCGCCTCACTTTATGGAATAGGTATGTCTGTTTCCTTGTTTTGCAATCACTTTCAAATGACTTATTATTTAGGAATTTTTATGGGCATTTACACCCTAATTAAAGTAATTGACTTATTAAGAAAAGGGGAAAGTGGGCATGTTCTAAAGGGCTTAGGAATTCTTGCTTTGATGACCATTATATCAATAGGGACATCAGCAAGTAAAATTTGGACTACATATGAGTATCAAAAGTCCACCATGAGAGGCAAACCGATCTTAAAGCAAACAGCAAATGTGAATGCAAGCTCCAGTAGCGCAACTAAGGGGTTATCTTGGGATTACGCCATGCAATGGAGTAATGGGATGATAGATGTTATGGCAATGTATATTCCAAGAGTTGCAGGTGGTGGATCAAGTGAAAAATTATCCAAAAATTCTTACACCAATAAATTATTGAAACGTACAGGTGCTAGACCAATACCATATGGTCCTATGTATCATGGTAAGCTACCATTCACGAGTGGTCCTCAATACCTCGGTGCCATCACCCTAATATTATTTTTAATATCGTTGTTTATTGTTCAACCTGCTATTCGATATTGGGGAATAAGTGCATTTATCATATCCATTATTATGTCTATGGGTAAAAATATGGAAGCGATCAATCACGTTTTATTTGATTATGTTCCTTTATTGAATAAATTCCGAAGTCCAAGTTCTATAACAAGTGTTACTGCAATCATTGTCGCTTTTATTGCTTTTTGGGGATTAAATGAATTATTGAAAGAAGGATATATTGAAAAGCATAAAGCCTATCTCACAAAAGTTATTTGGGGAGTTGTAGGTGGAATGTCTTTGATATGCTTATTCTATGCTTTTATAGGGCCATCAATCATTGATTTTACGTCTGTAGGAGATGCCCGTTATCAAGGAAATCCAGATTTAGTCAATGCTTTCGAAAAAGACCGTGCAGCTTTAATGAGATCCGATGCGCTAAGAACCTTATTGTTTACTTTAATGACTGGAGGATTGTTATGGGCTATCATTACGAATAAGCTGAAAAGTCTTGTCGCAATCCCTATTCTTGGATTGTTATTGTTAGTTGACTTATGGGGTGTTGATATGCGTTATTTAGACCATGATAGTTTTCAAACTGAGCGTAAAATAGAAAATGATTTAAAACCAAGAAAAGTTGATGTAGAAATTGCTAAAGATACCGATTTGCATTATAGAGTACATGACATAACCGCCGATCCGTTCAATTCGACAACCGCCTCATTACATAATAAAACGGTAGGTGGTTACCATGCGGCTAAGTTACAGCGCTTTGCAGATATTATTGAACGTTATTTAATGCAAGGAAATCAAACGGTATTTAACATGCTCAATACGAAATACTTTATAACTGGTCAAGCAGGAAGCGAGGTGGCACAGCGGAACAGTGGTGCACTGGGTAATGCATGGTTTGTAAATACAGCACAACGCGTTAGCACTCCAAATGAAGAAATCGACGCAATTGAAAATTTAAATCCAAAAGAAACAGCAGTGATTCTAAATGATTTTGAAATGAATAGCAATTCATTTAGCAGTGCAGGAAGCATATCATTGGAATCGTATCATCCTGATAAGTTGGTTTACAAATCAACTAATTCTGGTAATGGATTAGCTGTATTTTCAGAAGTATGGTACGGTGAAAATGGATGGAAAGCCTATATAGATGGTAAAGAAACACCTATTTTAAGGGCAAATTATGTATTAAGGGCCTTGGAGATTCCAGCAGGATCACATGAAATTGTGTTTGAATTTAAACCAAGATCATATTATACAGGAGAAACAATAAGTTTAATTTGTAGTATCCTTTTGATTTTACTTTTAGGAGGTGGGATTTATTATCATTTAAAGAAATAAAATACCTATGTTATAAGGC
>JAHDGD010000135.1:0-7480 GCA_020627825.1 Saprospiraceae bacterium | reverse complement strand
TTAGGAGGTGGGATTTATTATCATTTAAAGAAATAAAATACCTATGTTATAAGGCTTTTGACCTTAGGTTAAATTTTTTTTACAAATATTTGACTTAAAAGTTGGTTTATAACTTTAATATAATACTATATTTACGATAAGTTTTTCATGGTGTGTTAATGGGTGGATTTTGAGCGATCAGAATCTGCCCTTTTTTATTGGCCGTCTTTTAAGCTTAGAGTCAATAATAAAAAATCGGATCAAAACGAAAAAGTGGTGGAGTAGGTCTTTTTTGGTCCCACATGGGTGAGAAGTTTATGCCGAGCGCAACCGAGGCGAGCCCCACTGCCCTCAAAAAAGAGGCCATTGGGTCGAAGTATTCTGTGTTTCGGCAGTCGCCTCATCACTCACTAAAGTTCGTGACAAGCACTCCATGTTTCTCTCGCAAAATTAATCACTCAGTATGGGCAACTTTATCAGATAGATTTGCCTTAGCAGCTTAAAAATTTTTTAAGGAAGAAATCACTCATTTTAAGAAGAATTTATCCGATAATTTAGATTTCAAATGGCAGTAACAGCGCTAATATGAATAAATAGAACAAAATTGATGGATGTAGAATTATCAATAGCTCATAAAATCATTTAAAGGGGCATCTTTTCCTAGAAATTCCTCAAAATAGCTATGGCTTGTGCTTTGGAATTTATAGTCAGACCTTACCTTTTAAAAGGTCTCTGATAAAATCCCTTTTCCATTATTCTTTCTAACTAGAACTTTCTTTCAATTATACTATAGTTCAAATTATTTCCATGTGAACAGAAAAAGAAAGTTCGGCCTTAAGTCCAGTTTCGTTAAAAATGTCGAAATTTTGTCGGACAAAAAAGTAAGTGTATGAGCATGCACCAGATCAATACAAAACTAAAAAATCAACTTACCGAAACTCTTGATTTAAAAAACAAATCTTGTTGCGAGTTTTGCTTTTATAGACAAAATATAGGCATTTTAGTAATTGCTGATTGAAACCAAATTAATTCTTAAATACCGCATATTTTTTATTTAATTTCTCAATTTCTTCGTTAGAAAAGCCTCGCCATAACTATGGTTATAACTACTTTTTTTATCTCGAACTAGAATAATTAAATAACAAAATATTATACGATATCTAGAAATTAAATTGGTGTTACAGCCTTGATTTTTTGTTTCTTTTCCATCAAGGCAAAAGAAACAATCACTAAGTCTAATTTATAGCATCATCTATAAACCTTTTTAACAAATACTTATAAACACTATTCGTCATTTTACTTGTATTAGCTCTTTTTTAAAGATTGACACATCAACTGGGATTAACGTTAAATAGAAATGTTTAGAAATCAAAACAAAAATTTTACTCATTTTTATACAGACCAACGAACTGCTCGTTGGGCTTTCTGTATCCTCTGTACATTCCTTCTGTATTAAATTCCATACTGATGTTCCCTTTTCGATCCAACGCAACAACTCCACCTGAACCACCTCTTTCTTTTAATGTACCATGAATTACATCATCTACTGCTTCTTCTAGTGTACTTCCTTTGTATGCCATTCTTGCTGCAATATCGTAAGCCACAGCGTACCGAATGAAAAACTCTCCATGACCTGTTGAAGAAACGCCACATGTTGTATTGTCCGCATATGTTCCAGCACCTAATATTGGTGAATCCCCTACTCGATTAAATTTCTTATTCGTCATGCCACCAGTAGAAGTTCCAGCAACAATATTTCCATTTCGATCTAAAGCAACGCATCCCACTGTTCCAAATTTTGAATCTGGATGATTCAATATTACACTTCCTTGACTTTCTTTTGCTTGTACTCTTTCCAAGGCACGCAGCCTACTTTCCGTATTAAAGTAAGTGTTATCCACGATTTCACATCCTTCTTTTTGAGCGAAAGCCTCAGCACCGTTTCCTGTTAAAAGTACATGGTTCGATTTTTCATAAACTGCACGCGCAGCTGTAATAGGGTTTTTAACGGTCTTTACACCAGCTACTGCACCCCCATTCGTGTCTTCTCCATTCATGATAGAAGCATCCAATTCATTCGTTCCGTCTGCTGTAAAAACAGCTCCTTTTCCAGCATTGAACAATGGTGAATTTTCTAAAATTTTTATAGTTTCTACAACCGCATCAATGGCAAGCCCCCCACCTTTTAGGATTGCTTCACCTCTATCTAGAGCCTCATTTAGTTTGGCTCTATAAGCTTTCTCTTTTTCAGGTGTCATATGCTCTTTCTTTATAGTTCCCGCACCTCCATGTATAACTATTGCATAGGATACTCTTTCGTCACTCTTAACATGTTTACCAGAATTGCATGACATACTTAATAAAAGAGAAATAGCTATTACAATAAAGGTGGATTGTCTCATTTGAATATGATTTTATAAAGTTTGGAAGATATCGGTGTATGTTGGCTAGGTCGAAATATATATTTAAGCTTGTATCCCCATAATTTCAAATACATTAATGCAAATAATCCGGTTCCTATAAAAAACAACATAAAATAAAAAACAGATTTGCCGTAAATCATTAGCATCAGCAAGGCAACTAGAAAAATAATGATGTATTGAAACACCATCATTGCTATATAAACTGGCGTCCTAAATTCATGCATCGTAACTTTCTTCATTACGATCATTTTGGATAATCGGTCAGGCACTACGTGTAAAACGAATCCTATAATAAAAAATGGTGAAAATAATAAAATGAGCAACTGATCAAGTAAAGATGGTTTTTCAACTTTATTCACTTTTTTTGTTTCCAATAAATTTGTTATTGAACTGTATTTTATATCTTCCTTATCCAGTATCTTAGCTACTTCTTGTTCCTCATTGAAAATACTACTGTCATTACTCAGCACGGGTAGAGGAGTCATTGTTCTTTCATTATCTAACAATCGGAAAACTTTCTGTATATCCTCTTCCTTCTCTTCATTTTCGATATGTCGTAATGATTTTTTCATAGCTGTGCTTAAATCATGCAATAATGCATTCATCTTTGCCGCTTCAGTCATATTCTCCTTATTTTTATAAGCCTCTACCTGAATTGCTTCACCAATGATTACACTAACTTTACTGTTGAACGGAATATTTTTATCAAAATTCACTCCCACTGGTACGATATAACAATCGGCTCCATGATCCATAAATGCAAATCTAGCGATCCCTTTTTTCAATGGACGCAAGTAAATGTTCTCATGTGTATGAGCTTCAGGAAACATCAATACAGCTTTGTTACGCGAAAACAGGTCACGTACTTTCTCTTGAGTGATCAAGTTCTTTTTAACATTCCCTAAACCATCTTTTTGCCTAAATATAGGAATCTGATTCGTACCTCGTAATAACCATGACAACCAATTCAATGAAAAGAGATCACCTCTCACAAGAAAATGCAACTGGACAGGAAGAAAGCAAGCTAGTAGACATGGTTCTACAAATGCTGAAGGGTGATTACTAGCAAAAATCACAGCTTTATCTTTGGGGATATTCTCTAATCCAACAAGGAAAATCTTTCTGAAGTATAATTTTAAAGTCCACTTTACGATGGGCCTCAAAATATAATAGATCATTTAGTTTAATTTTGTGTCCAAAAATACTAATATTTTCAGGTAAAATGAATCCAACGTCAAAAAAGATCATCATAATCACTGGCCCAACTGCAGTTGGTAAAACGGATGCATCTATTGAACTTGCTTTACAATCAAATACCGAAATCATTTCAACAGATAGTCGTCAACTCTATAAAGAGATGTCCATTGGTACCGCAAAGCCTGAATCTCAAGATCTCCAAAAAGTCCCTCATCATTTTATAGATCATATTTCGATTACTCAACCCTATACAGTAGGTGATTACATGAGAGAAGCCCGCAAAAAAATACATCAACTATTTGAAAATAAAAATACGATTATCTTGACTGGAGGTACTGGTCTATACATAAAAGCACTTCTTCACGGAATAAATGAATTTCCTGAGGTTACAAAAGAAACGCTAGAAAAACTAGAGCAAGATGTAAAGGAAAAAGGAATTGCTTTTTTGCAAAATGAATTGAAAGAAAAAGATCCTGTAACATATAAAATTATTGATTTACAAAATCCAAGAAGGTTGGTCAGAGCCCTATCGATAATAAGAATGTCAGGTAAACCATACAGCTTCTTTATCAACAAAAAAGCCCCTCCTCTTAACTACCCTACACTTTATTTTGTCCTGAATAGACCAAGAGAAGTTCTTTATGAACGCATCAATCAACGTGTTGATTATATGATGGCACAAGGCCTTTTAGAAGAAGCTGAATTACTGTATCCTCATAGAGATCTACGTGCTTTACAAACAGTTGGTTATCAAGAATTATTCGAATATATCAAAGGGAATTATTCGAAAGAACAAGCAATATCCAAAATCAAACAACACACAAGAAATTATGCAAAACGACAACTAACTTGGTTCAGAGGGGTTGATAATGCCGTATATATCGATGCACAAAATAATATTCTAAATCAAATAAATAAGGTCTTATGAGTATGTGGTTAAAGGGGGTAACTCTTGAAGGATTGAATGAAAGTGGTAAAAATACGATGGGTGATCACCTAGAGATGCGTTTTACAGAAATTGGAGATGACTACCTAAAAGCTGAAATGCCTGTAACCGCTAAATCCGTGCAGCCCATGCGTATTTTACATGGAGGAGCCTCAGTAGCGTTTGCTGAAACTTTGGGTTCTGTTGCAAGTGTTATTTCAAGTGAACAAGCTAGTAATCATGGTGCTGTAGGGGTGGAAATCAATGCAAATCATTTAAAAGCAGTAAAAGAAGGCGACACCATAACTGGTATTGTTACTCCAATAAGAGTAGGAAAGAAAATTCATGTATGGGATATTAAAATTTATAATTCCCGTAATCAATTGTGTTGCATCAGCCGATTGACGACAATGGTATTGGGTTAATTTTAATTCCTAAGCAATACCTTTGCTTTATGCGTCTTTATGACATAAATTATCTCATAAATCTTTTAGCTTAGTGGCTTTTTTACAAACTATAAACTAATTCAGTTGATATGTTAAGAATTCTTTCTTTTTGCTTTTTATTAAGTATTCCTTTTTTCCTTCAAGCCCAATTAAATGTTAGTCTAACAGCACATGTAAATTATGTAGAGGAAGACAAAGGAAACGGAAATGACATTTGGGGATATGTTGCTCCTGATGGAACAGAATATGCTATTGTAGGAACGACGGAGGGGACTTTGGTGTATAGTTTAGAAGACCCTGCAAATCCCATAGAGCGTATTTTTATTGAAGGGAGTACATCTACTTGGAGAGACATGAAACAATGGGGTGAATATGCATATGTTACAACAGATTCTGGAACTGATGGATTATTAGTAATAGATATGTCAGGTGCCCCTGAAAATATAGAATTTGTTTTTAGAAAACCTATTTTACCAGGTTCAAATGGAGATATAACATTAGAACGATGCCATAACATTTACATTGATGAGAATGGGATTCTTTATTTAGCAGGTTGTCATGGAAGAGGTGCTGATTTCTTTGACACCACTGATCCGTGGGATCCACAACTGATTGGATCTATTGAAGCGCCCTATTTTCACGATGCTTATGCAAAAGGAGACACTTTATATGCGAGTAGAATATTTAATGGGGATCTAGCACTTTATGATGTTTCTGATAAAACAGCTCCTGAGCTAATGGGTTCTGTCAATACATCAAGTGATTTTACACACAATGCATGGGGTGATCCTACCAATAATTTTGCGTTTACTACAGATGAGAGACCGGAAGGCTTTGTAGATGCTTATGATATATCAGATCCAGGAAATATTGAATTTTTGGATAAAATCATGGTACCTGGCACTGAAGGTACAGGCACAATCCCGCATAATACACATTATTTAGATGGGTATCTTGTAACCTCATGGTACACTTCAGGTCTTGTCGTTGTTGATGCCAATAAACCAGACAATTTGGTGATGGTTGCACAATATGATACATATGATGGTGCTGATGGAGGTTTTTCAGGTTGTTGGGGAACAACACCTTACTTGCCTTCTGGGATAGTGTTAGCTAACGACATAAATTCTGGTTTTTATGTTTTTGACGTAGACTACAAAAGAGCTTGCTACCTTGAAGGAACTGTTACAGATGCTTCTTCAGGTGCTGTAATACATGATGTTGAGATCAATTTAATTGACGGTCAATTTATAGAAGATACGCGAACCAATATTTTGGGAAAATACAGTTATGGACAAGAAGAGGCTGGCATTTTTGATGTGGAGTTTTCACACCCACTTTATGAAAATCAGATACTACAAGCGACCTTGGTCAATGGTGAAGTCACGATTTTAGATGCTGAACTTATTGCTAAACCAATGTACACATTGGACTTTACAGTTGTTGATGAAGCGACAGGTGTTCCTATTCCTGCTTCTGAAATCGAGCTATTCAATGAAGGTATTGTATATGCATTTAAAACAGATGAAAATGGAGCAGCAGTTGGGTCCGTTGTTGAAGGAGATTACAATATTTACATAGGGAAATGGGGATATGAAAATATAGGTTCAATCAATGATATTATAAATAGTAACCAAAGTTTAACCTTTGAACTATCCGAAGCCTATATGGATGATTTTGCACTAGACTTAGGATGGTCAGTTGAAAATGAAGCATTGGGAAATTTTACAGGAGCATGGGAACGAGGTATTCCTAATGGCACGATTAACAATGGCTCATTTTTGAATCCTAATGTTGATGTGGATGGTGACCTTGGCAATAAATGTTATGTCACTGGAAATGATCCTCAAGCTGGACCTTTTTCTGATGATGTAGACAATGGCATCACTCAACTCATTTCTCCTGCTATGGACTTGACAAATTACATAAACCCATCGATAGAATTTTCACTTTGGTTTATCAATGCAGGTGGAAACGGTACACCAAATGATGCATTGGAAATTTCGATTACCAATGGAGTTGATACCGTTCTTTTAGAAATATATAACAATCCACTTTCTGAACAGATATGGGTTGCTTTTGATATTCCTTTAGACGGCGTTTTAACAATTACTGACAAGATGCAATTGATTGCTACAACGAGTGACTTACCTGGAGAAGGACATATTGTAGAAGCCGGATTTGATCAATTTTTTGTGAACGGAGCTCCTATTCACACAGAAAATATATCAGCTCAAACTTTGGATATATTTCCTAATCCTGCAACTTCAGAAATTCAGTTAAGTCATAATGAATTGGCTATAGAATCTGTAAAACTATTCAATTCTGTAGGCCAACTTGTTTTAGCAAAAGATAACATTAAGCTCCAGAATATATCGCTGAATGTAGAAAATCTGCCTACAGGATCATATGTTGTGTTAACGAAATTAAATGATCAAACAAGTATTATTAAGAAAGTACAGGTTATTCGATAACATTCTGATATAAAATTATACGAAATATAAAGAGAC
>JAHDGD010000134.1 GCA_020627825.1 Saprospiraceae bacterium | reverse complement strand
ATAAATGTTTTGAACAAAAAAGAGAGCGACGCGAGTTGCTCTTTTTTTTGGTGTAATAATCTCTATTAATTAATTAAAACACTTCAAATATCTCAGTTTCTAAAAAGGAAGATATCAACACCAACAACACCTTACACACCATTCAAGTATTTATGATCTACCAGACCGATGGTTGTCCTATTCCTACTATATAATTATGGACACCCATCACCCCCTCACCCGCGTCAACGTCGCTCGCTGATAAGTGGAGACTTTATACGAATCTACTGGAGGAATTTCGTTCTCTTCCACCTTTATGTTGCCTGTTGTATTGATCGCTTGTTCCGGACCTGCAATAACTTCGAAGACCATCTTCTCGTCAAAAAAGGTATTGATGGTTTGTAAAGTTGAGCCGCTGACGGTGAAACTCGAAATCAGCTTGTTGTCTAAAAGGAATGCATCGAGGATTATGCCATTGTCTTCATCGATCTGATAATGGCCTTTTTCTTTGTTGACTTCCATCAATAAGTACTTTCGCTTATCTTCTGTTTTTCCTGGATTGTAGATGATGTGCCATGCCAATACACCTTTTTCTCCAATGTCAAAGATATCAAGCGCCATAGGAACGGATTGTATCATCCCTGTATCTTGGTAGATCTCGATGTTCCCTTCCCAGTAACCCACTGCAATTTCAGGGAATGAAAGGACGTTTTGTTTTGCCAGTGTCGTCTCATCGGCTTTACTGAGTTTACTGGTCGGTGTACAGGCACAGATAAGCGAAAAAAGGGTGAAAAATAGAAGGATAAACTGTATGTTTGATTTCATATCAAAAGAAGTAATATGAAAACGAAATTAAGGTATTTTTTGGGTATTGCAATGCTCTTTTTTCAATGCTCTTTACTCTTAGCTCAAAAATCATCTTGGAAAATTCCTACTGAACCTTATTTCCAACAACAAGTTAATAACGTCATCAACGTAACTCTTGACGATAGTCTTCATACTTTAACTGGAGAGATTATCATTGAATACATCAATAATGCACCGACTACATTGAACGAGATGTACATACACCTTTGGGCGAATGCCTACAAGGATCGATCTACTGCTTTTGCGCAGCAACGAATGCGCGAAGGAAATACTAAATTTTACTACGCAGAAGAAGCAGAACGCGGTAATTTCCAGAATCTCAGCATTTATGTAGATGGACAGCAAGTCAATTTCGTGGATTGGGAAGGAAACCAAGATATTGCCTATTTTAAATTGCCTTTTGGGCTCGAGCCCAAAAAGAAAATGACCATGAGAATTCCTTTTACGCTAAAAATACCGGAGTCATTCAGTCGACTGGGACATGTTGGTGAATCCTACCAACTTACACAATGGTTCCCAAAACCAGCTGTCTATGATCGGGATGGGTGGCATCCTATGCCTTACTTGCATATGGGAGAGTTTTATTCGGAATTTGGTGATTATGAGGTGAACATCACCTTGCCTTCTAATTATGTAGTGGCTGCCACAGGAACCTTACAAAATGATGAAGAATTACAATTTATAAACAGTAAAATTCAAGAAACAAAAGAACGTGCTCAAGATACCATCGAAGATCTTTCTTTTCCACCGAGTTCTGACGTGATGAAAACGGTCACGTTTAAAGCTCAAGATGTACATGACTTCGGTTGGTTTGCTGATAAACGGTTTTATGTCGAGAAAGGTGAAGTTGCTCTTTCGAATGGAAAAATTGTAGAAACCTATGTGTATTACACCGATACAGAGAAAGCTTTATGGCAAGATGCCTTGTCTTATGTTGATCGCTCGGTGAAATTTTATTCTGATAAGGTAGGGAATTATCCCTATCCACATGCCACGGCTGTTCAGTCTGCACTCAGTGCTGGTGGTGGCATGGAATATCCTATGATAACCGTAATTGGTACATCTGGAAATGCGCAAGCCCTTGACGCCGTTATCACGCATGAAGTAGGGCATAATTGGTTTTATGGTATACTTGGCTTCAACGAACGGGATCATACATGGCTTGATGAAGGGATCAACTCGTATTATGATCATCGATATACTCAGGAGTATTATCCTGGCCCTATGACCATGGGTTTGCCCCCGCAAATCACTAAAAATCTAGAAACTAGTGTGATGCAATTTGCGGTTATGGGTCAAATTAAAAGAGGGCACGATCAAGCACCTTCGTTGCACGCAAACGATTTCGAAAGCACCAATTATTTCTTTAGTTGTTACGAAAAACCTGCTCTTGCCTTTGAATTCCTAGAGCAATATCTAGGAGAGAAGAAATTCGATCGAATCATGCAAGATCTGTATAAAGAATGGGAGTTTAAGCATCCTGGACCTGGAGATGTAATCGAGCATTTTAATCGGGAATCAGGTGAAAATTTAGATTGGTTCTTCAATGGTTTTATCTACAGCGCTGATGAGATGAATTACGCTCTTTCTTCTATCAAGAAAATGGAGAACGGATACGAGTTGAAGATTCGAAATAAAGGAGATATCGATGCTCCGTTTCCTGTCACGGCATATAAAGATGGAAAAGCAGTGAAAACCGAGTGGTATGAGGCAAAGCAGAATAACGAAAAGGTATCTTTTCCAGGAGATGGATATGACTATTTTGTAATTGATTCGTCATTTACCATGCTCGATATCAATATGGATAACAACTACAAAAAGTCCAAGGGATTGTCTTTGCCAAAAATAGGCTTCATCACAGGTTTTGATAACATGAAGCGCAAGCAGTTGTATCTTTCACCTATTGCTTTATTGAATCAATACGATGGTGTCATGCTTGGATTGCATCTCAATAATTTATCTCTTCCACTTCCAAAATGGAAAATGAGTTTTAATACAGGCTATGGCTTTAAAAGCCGTAAAATAGTGGGAACAGGTCGGATTCAGTATGATCAACCCATTAAAAAAGGAATACTAGAACGGATAACGTATAAAGTAACGTCAAGAAGATTTTCATTAACGGATGGATTGGAAGAAGATGCATTGTATGAAACCATCGTACCTTCAGTGGCTTTTTCATTTGATCACGGTGAAGCTTCTCCTTGGAAAAGCGTACTTGAACTTAAGAGCACATGGGCCGAATGGGGCTTTCTTGATGATCTAGAAAATGATGGGATCTTTACGAAATTGAGCTATAGTGGTCAAAAGAAATCAGCACTTTACCCTTTTGATTTTAATGCAGGTATAGAATATATGCTTTACGATGGGATTTTTGATGCAAATCTTTCTTCATTAAAGATTGATGGTCATGTTAGTCAGGGCTTTGAATTTATGAAAAATAAAACGTTCAATGTTCGACTTTATGGTGGATTCTTTCCTATTCAAGCTGATGTGAGTACTACGAGCAGTAATCGAACACTTGCTGCAAATGCCAATATTAATCTAGTCCATAACGGAAACGCAGATCACGCTTTCGAGGATTTTTTCTTGGGGAGAACAGATTTCGATTCAGCGCTGGACAATCAAGTCGTGATGCGGGGTGGCGCCTTTAAATTGGCTAATATTGCACCTGGAAATATAGGGCAATCGAATGTAGGCGCCTTTGCCTTGAATGTGGACACCGATATCCCTATCAAGTTTGTACCGAATTATGTAAAACTGTATGTTGATTATGGCCAATATTTTATTGCCCGTTCTGCTCAAGGCGGCCAATGGGAAACGATTTATAGTGGAGGTATCATGTTGAATTTTAGAGACGCAGTGGGGATCTACATACCTGTTTATTCGAATGATGTGATCCGAAGAAATCAAACCGATCGAACAAATTTCTTTAACCAAATAAGTTTTACACTGGATTTAAACAAGTTGGACATTATTGATTTATACAATAACTTCAGGATATAATGCTTTTTGGGCTCGAGCCCAAAAAAAATCTAAAAAAGGACAACCTTCTTTAGGTTTAATTATTGAATAAGGAATATATTTAGCAATTAAAAAAAGAATACATGACTCTATCAAAAGGCGATAAAGCCCCTGATTTTAATTTGTTTTCTACTGAGAAAAAAGAGGTGGGATTAGCTGACTACAAAGGAAAAAATCTAGTTATTTTATTTTTCCCTTTAGCATTTACAGGTGTATGTACAGCAGAATTGTGTAGTGTTCGAGATAATTATTCAAGGTATGAATCGCTGGATGCAGAAGTGGTAGGAATCAGCGTGGATTCTTTGTTTACTTTAGAACAATTTAAGAAAGCTGAACAATATAATTTCACCCTATTAAGTGATTTTAATAAAGAAGCTTCCCGCTCTTATGGAGCTTTCTATGATCAATTTGTTCTCGGAATGAAAGGTGTTTCGAAACGATCTGCATTTGTCATTGATAAAAATGGAATTATTCGTTACGCTGAAGTGTTAGAAGATGCAGGGAAGCAGCCTGATTTTAGTGCGATTGAACAAGTTCTTGAAAATTTAAATTAAGTACACATGTTGCATATCTTAAATAGCACAGATGTTGAAGTTTTAGAAGATGTAGATACATTATTGGATGTAGACTTCGGTTCACAATTAGTGGTGTACAATGATGATGTCAATACCTTTGACTGGGTGATTAAGTGTTTTATGGAGGTATGTAATCATACACTAGAACAAGCAGAACAGCTGTCATTATTGATTCACTATAAAGGCAAGGCATGTGCTAAAACCGATACATTCGATGTATTAAAACCGATGAAAGATGCTTTATGCGAACGCGGTCTATCGGCCGTTATCGAATCCACAAAAGAAAACTCATGATTCCTTACCTGGGGGATGAACTTAATTTTCCTTCAGCTGAACGATCAACTCCGAGAGGTATAGTTGCCATAGGAGGCGATTTGTCTCCTGATCGATTGATGTTGGCTTACAGAAATGGTATTTTCCCGTGGTTTAATGAAAATGATCCTATCATATGGTGGTCTCTAGACCCTAGGATGGTCCTTTTTCCAGAGCGTATAAAAATATCGAAGTCTATGCGTTCTTTATTTAAAAAGAATGCATTCTCTGTTACCTACAATCAAGCATTTTCTCACGTTATAGAATGTTGTAAATCTATGGATAGGGAAGGCCAAGAGGGAACTTGGATTACCAATGAAATGCAAGAGGCTTATATCCGTTTGCATAAACTAGGATATGCTTATTCTGTAGAAGTATGGGAGAATACGGATCTTGTCGGTGGGTTATATGGTGTAAAAGTAGGGAAAGTATTTAGCGGAGAATCTATGTTTTCTAAAGTGAGTAATGCCTCAAAATACGGGTTTATTTCATTTGTGCAAAAAGCACATCATGATGGAATAAAGCTTATAGATTGTCAACAAGAAAGTAGTCATTTGAAGTCTTTGGGAGCAGAAACCATAAGTCGTACGCAATATCTTGATTTATTGATGAAGTGGAGAGGGTAGTGCGAAGTCATCACCTTTATGGCATAAGTGACTCACTTAAGTTCTCTTTTATGTAGCATTTTTTGGGCTCGAGCCCAAAAAACTAAACTCTGTTCTACTTAAAAACCTGAATCTTTCCATGGTTGTTCCCCACTAAAATATAGGACTTGTCTCCATTCGATTGCACGAGTTTAATGTCTTTGGCATCTCCAGGAGCGAAAAATCCTGTTTCATTCACTGGTAGTGATTCCATGTTATAGGATGCATCGATTGTTAATACAGTTCCTATACTCCCATCTGCCCGACTAGTTTCCGCTTCGGTTTTGAACATGTTTCCTACAAGTACGAGTTCATTCGCGCCATTTCCAGTAACATCTCTTAATACAGCTCCATTCACGGAAGATAACTGAGCTGTTGTAGGTAGTTTTTTAATGGAATATCGTCCTCCTTCATTGATCAGCAGAACGGAAGCGAATTCAACTGCATTTTTATGTAGTGACTTATCCAGCTCATCTCCATATACATCTATAAGATTTGCTTCACCAAACGATTCAAAATCAGGGAATTTTTCAGTTAAAAATGGCATTTGTTCACTGGAACAATCTCTTCCTCTCACTGGGTAGAGTTCTTCATCTTGGTAGAATGCAAGAACAATGTCATACGTACCCGTATTGTCAAAGTCATTGCTGAACACTTGGAAAGGTTTTTCTTTGGATGCTTT
This sequence comes from Saprospiraceae bacterium, assembly GCA_020627825.1. GTDB lineage: Bacteria > Bacteroidota > Bacteroidia > Chitinophagales > Saprospiraceae > JAHDFB01. The sequence continues at coordinate 5,235 of JAHDGD010000134.1, read as the reverse complement.
GAATTTATGATTTAAGCCAATGTTTCCAGCGATATAATCCATGTCCCCATCGCCATCTATATCCATAGGAGAAAGTGAATTCCACCATCCTTCGGTATCATCAAGTCCTACACCTTCTATTTTTGATAATGTTCCATCATTGTTTTCCCACACTTCTATGGACATCCATTCGCCGGCAATAATCAAATCTTGGTCACCATCACCATCGTAGTCATTCCAGTCAGCAGCTGTAACCATTCCTACTTGTTGTAAGGCTGATGCTATCTTAGATGTAGCATTAACAAATAAACCCTCTTCATTAAGTAAGATATAACTCTGTGGATTAGTCGGGTATTTCTGTGGTACCACTCGACCTCCTACAAATAAATCTAAATCTCCGTCTCCATCAATATCTCCTGCTGACACACATGAACCACTTGATGTTATGACTGGTAACTGTACTCTTGAGAAGTTTCCATTACCATCGTTTTTATACAATCGGTCTTGGTACATTTCCGTGTCTTTTTCAAACTCATTGCTACCGCTTACTACATATAAATCGAGATCCTTATCCCCATCCATATCAAAGAATAACGACCCTATATCTTCGTATTGTTGATCTGTTGAAAAGCTAGTATTCTGAGTCTTTGAAAAGGAGCCATTTTTAGTTTGCAGGTATAGAACACCAGCTTGGTTAGCTGCGCCACCTATGTAAAAATCTTCGAGCCCATCGGCATTCACATCGCCAGTTGTAAGTTTCGGCCCATGTTGTGACATTTTATGTGGCAATAATATTTCTGTGTTGAAATCGTCATAGTACTTTTCTACGTGTTTAAAGTCTATATTAACTTCTGCTGTCATTTCTTTTAGGAATGTTTTTTCTTCTGAAGGAATAGAAGAAATCGATTGTGCATCTTCATATTTGATGGTTAGTCGTTGATCTGCAGGTACATTCTGTAGTTCTTGTTTTTTACCATCAAACCACGTAATGACCATAGACTCTACAAGGTCCATATCCCCCAAGCCAAAATGAACTTTTGTTTCGGAACAGGATTGAAATCCTGCAACTGGAAATAGTTCTTCATATTGTATTCCATTTTGTGTAGTGATTTTTACTTTATTTCCTATTCCTTGTGGATTTGTTTTTGGCCCTTCAAAGGCGATGCTCATAAAATGTGCTCCTTTTTCAACACTTAAGTTTTTATAGATGAGAGGATAATCTCCTATGTTATTAACGATCATGTCAAGGTCACCATCTTGATCAAGATCTACAGTTGCTACACCATTAGAGAATCCTTTGAAGTCAAGTCCCCATTCGGTAGCAGTCTTTTCGAATGTTAGATCTCCTTTGTTTTTGAAAGCATAATTGGCAACGCGATTAGTAGGAACAAGTTGATTCATTTCTTCGATGGTAAGTTTTCCTGATGAATTCTCAGACTGCTTATTTCCTTTATGTTGAAAGTCTCTATCTTTCATGTCCCGAGCAATTCCATTGGTGACATAGATGTCTTTCATACCATCATTGTCAAGATCAACTAAAAGTGCCCCCCAACTCCAATCCGTTTTATTCACTCCAGCGAATTGTGCGATATCGGTAAAATATCCATTTCCTCTGTTTAAGTGTAAGGAATTTCTCATATACTGTGGAGATAAACCTGAAGCATTTAAAAATTCAAATTTTCCTCTATCCATGGGTTGCATGTTCAATACAGCTCGTTTCCTTTTTTCTGGCAACATTTCCACTTCAAAGACATCTAGGTAACTGTCATTGTTGATATCTGCCATATCTACTCCCATGGCAAAAAAGGACACATGAGGGAATCGCTCTTTGCATTTCTCACTAAAGGTACCATCCCCATTATTTTCGTAATAAAAATTATCTATTTCAAAGTCATTGGTTATAAAAACATCTGGATATCCATCTTTATTAACATCTCCTACACTAATACCAAGCCCTTTACCCCAGTTAGTTACGCCTACTTCTTCTGAAACATCAATGAACTTGTTGTTATCATTGCGGTAGAATTTATCAGATTGAAAGCGTTCATTTTTTACAATGGATGGATTAGTGCGAGCATTCATCATGGTTTTAAGATTCATTCCTTTGGAAAGGCTTGGAGTATTTAATAAATACACATCTAGATCTCCATCGAGGTCATAATCAAAAAATGCGGCCATCATGGTTCTACTGGCGTCATCTAAACCATAAGTGCTTGCAGCTTCTGTGAAGCTTAAGTCTTTGTTGTTGATGTATAGAAGATTTTTTCTTTTTTCAGGGTCTTTTATATGTTCACCAGCTCGACAAATATATATATCTTGAAAACCATCTTGGTTAATGTCGATTAGATGCACTCCTGTCGACCATCCTTCATCCATTGAGATACCGCTGTTTGCACTAATATCTCGAAACGAAAAGTTTTTTTCATTTAAGTAAATGACAGGATTCTTTTCATTCGAAACGAAAACCAAATCTTCCAATCCGTCATTGTTCAAGTCTCCTACAGCTACGCCTCCTCCAGAGAATATGTAGTTGTTGGTTAAAAAATTATTTTGAAGGGTTTCAGTAATGGTATTCTTGAATGTAACACCTGTGTGACTTGTGCTCATCAATTCAAAAATTTTCCCTCCAGTTTGAGTAGATTTTTCATTTTGACATGCTACCAAAAGGAAGATGCACCAAACAAGTAAAAGAATTCTTTTAAACATATAGGGCTGTTATAATAGCGATAAAAGCACCGCAAATATCAATAAAATGAGAGAAATAGAGTAATAAAATGAAATGGCTTTCGCCCAAAGGAAAAGAAGGCTAATAATAGATGCATTGAGGCGTATTAATTGTATTTCAGAAAAAAAATAAACTCTTTTTTATTAAACGATGTCGTTTAATAAAAATAATGCGCTATATTTGTTTAAACGGTGTCGTTTAATTATGCCTAAAATTGTAGCAAAACAGATTGATTGGATAATGTTGGGATATACTTTATTTGCTGATAAAGGTATAGCTGGAATCAATGTTGACGAGATGTCAAGAAGATTGTCTTGTAATAAATCAAGTTTCTATTGGCATTTCAAGTCAAAAGATAATTTCATTCAGCTTTTACTAGAATATTGGGTAGAAAAAGATACGCAAAACATCATGGATCGCACAAAGATTGATCTTTCCCCAATAAAGCGTTTATTCACTTTTTATACATTGGTTTTTAAAAAAGATGACCATCTTGATTTTATCTTTTATTTAAAAAAGTACGCGCAGTCTAGACCTGAATTAAAAGGATTTTTAGAACAGATTGATGTCAAAAGAATAGCATTCGTAGAAAACTTATTGATGGATTTAGATTTTGAAAAAGAAGAAGCAGTGGTACGTGCTGAAGCATTCTATAAATTTCTGATAGGCTACCATGAAATGATCCGATATAAAAATCAGCCGCATGAATATATTGCTGATGTATTACCTCAACTACAATTAATTATACCAATTAATGCAAGCTAAAAAACAACGAAATGTCTATTCCTTGATCGCAGGTCTTATTAATGTATTTACTGCTTTTGTCCATCTTATAGGAGGACAGATCACTTTAGTAGATCCATTAATGCAAACATCTTTACCTCTTGATGTTCGAGCACAATGGTTAGGAGCTTGGCACATCGTAACGGTCATTTTATTTATAACGTCTTTTTCCTTATTGCGAGACGGGATTTCTCCTCGTACCACATTCCAAAACAAAGCATTTGAATATGCTATATTATATGGAGCTTTCGGGATCGTTTTTATTGGTGTAAGTATCTATATGAAGAATTCTGCACCGCAATGGATTTTACTAATTCCTATAGGACTTTTTTCCTTTTTGTCTTTTCGCACGTATCATTTGAATCAGATAAAGGATGATAGTAATTCTTAAAAAAGGTGCTTATTATCTCGAAAATAGATAGAATATTTGCATTTTGTGGTTTATTAAATGATCAAATCGTTCAAGAAATGCAAGTTAAAGCTTTACATAAGAGTTTAGTTCCTTTATTCCTAATCTTCTTATTTAATCTAAGTTGTAAAGACAATAAAACAACTGTAGAAGAACAAAAGACAACACAGATAACGTATCCTAGTGATGTCCTAGATATATTTAGTGATTTTCATTTGATCTTAGGAGATGGATCGAATGTGGGACAACCTGTAAATTACTACAATGAAGATTTTTTTTACACGACGGATGATGGTAAGGAGAAATGGGTCGTTTACAAGACGCCTAATGCTGGTGACACACATGGTTCTTCCAATAATACAAGAACAGAATTGGCACAATCCAAGAAATGGTTCCCACATATGGACGCCTCTCTTCAATCTACTCAGAAAGTAATGCATGTTTCAGAATCTGGTGATGCACGAGTAGCAGCTTCATATTCTGTCGTTGTAGGTCAGATACATAGTGCAGATGGGCATGAAAATGAGCCATTGAAAATATTCTATAAAAAATTTCCAGGACATAAAAAAGGCTCAGTATTTTGGAATTATGAGATCAATACAGCTGGAGATGATAACTCAGGAAGATGGGATTTTTCCTACCCAGTGTGGGGAAATGACTTTTCTGTTGTAGGAGCATCAAAAGATGATTTTCCGCCGGAGCCTGAAGATGGAATTGAACTTGGTGAAGAATTTAGTTATCGAGTAAGAGTACGTGAAGGCATTATGTATGTAGATTTTGCGTCACCAGGTCATCAATCGAAATCTTTTACAAAAAATCTTGTAGAATCCGAATATACGCGAAAAGAGGATTTTCCTGATCAATTACAGAAAACATTTCTACCTATAGGACAGGATGGTGTTGAACGAAAAGAAGCGTATACGAACGAAGGGTTATTTTACAAGCAAGGATGTTACAATCAAACCAATGGCAAGCCAATAGAAATGAATAGAGTGTGGTGTGCTGGGGCAGAGACCAATGGCGGAGATATTAAAAAGCAATTTGCCAATGGGAATTATGCTGAAGTATGGTTTAATAAATCGAGACTATTTGTTAGCCCTGACGCTGTTTCAAATCAAGGATATTTTGATAAAAACGATGACTACCAAAAACCTTCAAAATAGGGTTTATCATTGATAAGCAGTAGTTTATTTAGTTAGCTATAAAAGATACCAAAGACTGAGTAAGTCATACCAAATAAATTTCTAAATGTTGTATCTAGAGGATAACCTAGTATAATATGTCTTTTGGGTTCAAGCCCAAAGAAAAAGAAGAAGAGTTTTATGATCGGAAAAAGAGC
>JAHDGD010000133.1 GCA_020627825.1 Saprospiraceae bacterium | reverse complement strand
GATATTACAATAGGTGCACAAGCAACTTTGGGCTTAGCCAAAAGAATAGTATCCTTGATAAATAACTCTGATGGAACAGCTACTGTAACATATGAAATAAATGTTGAGAATTTTAGTGATCTAGATATAGATAGTCTTCAAGTAAGTGATGAATTAGCCAATACATTTGCTCCTTGCTCAATGTTTGATATTTTAAGTATAACGAGTGATGATTTCACAGTAAATGGAAATTATGATGGAGTTACAGATACTCTTATGCTAATAGGAGACGATGTGCTGGATGCTAATGATAAAGGAGCAATATTATTTACGGTGAACATTGGTGGATGTATGGGTGATAATGGACCTTACTTTAATCAAGCATATGGGACAGGAGTAAGTCCTGGAGGAGAAGATGTATTTGATGCTTCACAAGAAGGAAGTGATCCAGACCCAGATGGCGATGGTGATCCAACGAATAACAATGATGGAACAGAGACAATGTTTGAATTCAATAGTTTTATTGGGTTGTCTAAAAATTTATTAAGTGTAACACAAAATACAGATGGATCTGTAGATGTAGAATTCGAATTTACAATCGAAAACTTCGGAGATCAAATATTATCCAATATTCAATTAGTTGATGATCTGGGAGCAACTTTCGATCCTTGTATGACAGTAGATATTCTTACGTTATCAAGTTCATATTTTGATGTAAATAATAACTACGATGGAGTAAATGATATTAATTTATTGCTTGGAACCAATGTATTGAATCCAGGAGATATATTTTCAGTCAATTTACTAGCCAAAATAAGTGATTGTGGAACAGCTGAAGGTCCTTTCTTTAATTCTGCTTCTGTTACAAGTATAAATGAAGAAGGAGATATTATTGACGATGTATCACAAGATGGAGCAGATGCAGATCCTGATGGTGATGGAGATCCAACCAACAATGATATACCGACAGAAATTGACTTTTCTTTTTCTCCAGGAATAGGAGTTGCTAAAAGATTAAGTTATGGACCAATTTTAAGCACTGAAGGTTGTTATGATATTGGTTTTGAAATTAAAGTTCAGAATTATGGTGATGTTGATTTATACAATATCCAAGTTGTAGAGGATCTTACTGCTGTATTCAGTCCTACAGATATTTTCTCTGTAGTTAGTATTGAAAGCGAAGAATTCGATGTTAATCCAGCATTTGATGGTGTTACGGATATGAATTTACTGTTAGGTCTTGATACGTTAATTTCTGAAACAGGCGGAGATGAAGGAACAATTAATTTGTTACTTAATGTATGTCCTGATGGTAACACGGATGAATATTTAAATTCAGTTGTTGCAAATGGTCTTGCACCAGGAGGAATTATGGTACAAGATACTTCTATTGATGGTTCTACTCCAGATGCTGATGGAGACGGTGATCCATTAAATGATACTGGAGATACACCTTTCCAATTGGAATGTGCACAACCTTATTTTACAAATTGTCCATCTCTTCCAATAAATGTAGATGCACCAGAAGGATGGTGTTCAGCCTTCGTTAATTTCAGCGCGCCTCAAGCAGACGCCGAATGTGGACTTGATTCAATAGCACAAGTTGATGGTACTGGTTTGAATAGTGGTGACCTTTTCCCAGTTGGTCTGACTACTTTGAAATGGTTAGCTTATGACATACAAGGAAATGTATCAGATACTTGCATATTGAAAATTTATGTAAATGATTTCCATACTCCACCAGTAATAGTCTGTCCAGAAGATTTGACATTAACAAATGATCCATTTACTTGTGGAGCTACATTACCTGATGTAGCTCTTGAAACAGTCTTGGATAACTGTCAAGATAATGTTGCGATTGTTTATGAAGTTACTGATGAGAATGGCTTGATTGTAAATACAGGTCTAGGTGACGCAACGGGAGCTTTTGTTTCTGGTGGAAGTAACACGATTACTTATCAAGTTTATGACCAGCCATTATTATTAATCACTGAGGTAAATCATGTAGGATTAGATACAATTGAGATAACAAATCTAGGTCCTGCTTCTGTTGATATTAGTTGCTTAGAGATTCTAAGATACGGAACGGCAGCAGATACTATTATTGTGCCAGGCTCACTTGTCCTAAATGCAGGATCTACTGCAATATTTGGATTTGATGAAGATCTAGGAGAATTGGATGCGGCTGGATATGCAATTGCATCAAATGGTGTTATTATTGATGCCGTTGCAATGAATGGATTTATTTTGGCTGGATTTGATGGTAGTGTTATAGGACGTACGATTAGTAGAATTTCAATTATTGATCATGATACAGCTGATGATTTTACAGAAGCTTATTGTATGCCTACAATAGGTGTATTAAATGAAGAATTGGACCCATTCCCAAGCAATGGCACTGTAACATCCCTTCAAGGAACGGAGGGCTCTGTAACAGAATGTTCATTTACAGTAACCGTTTTAGACGAAGAAACTCCTGTTTGCGCTGAATATGGTGTAGTAGAATTTGTGAATTCTGCCGCAACAATTCCAGCTAATAGTTGCTCAAGTTCAATATCGGAAACGGTCATCAGTTCAAGTGGATTGGTAGGAACTATACAAGTGAAAGATCTTGATATAGATCATCCCAACATTGGAGACTTAACAGTTAGTTTGATAAGTCCTTCTGGAACACGGGTGGTACTATTCTCCAACTTATGCGAAGGAACAGTTGACGTATTTACTAGTTTGAGTGACACTTCTTCAGTTTCAATAAATACAGCACTTTGTACACCACTTGGTACAGGATTTTGGCATAAGCCAGCTCAACCACTTGGCATGTTTGTAAATGAAGATCCAAATGGTATATGGGAACTTGAAGTTGTAAATACAGGTGGTGAAATAGGCATTATAAATGGATATACACTCGAATTGCTCGAACTAGTTCCTTACAGTGCTGAGGATGTAGTTTTAGAAAATGATGAAGGAGCATGTTCAGCAGAGTATACATGGACACATCCTGTTTTCCAAGATAATTGTGGAATAGGTCAAGTTGTGGTCGAGTATACTTCTGATGATGCAGATTTTGTTCCACAAGATGGCGTTGTTGCAGACGGTATGCTTGAAACGGAAATATTTGCAGTAGGAACAACCAATGTGTTATATACTTTAGTTGATGCAGCAGGAAATACAAACACCTGCGGATTTTCTATCACTGTCTTGGATACTGAAGCTCCTATGATTGTTGAATGTCCTTCCGATCTAACTGTATCGTTAGGTTCAGGAGAGTGCTGCGCAGTTCTTACATTCCCTGATCCTCCTATATCAGATAATTGTGGAATTGATTCAATTGCTTATAGTACAGGAAATAATGTGGAATATTGCATAGGTACTACTTTAGTTGAAATGACTGTTTATGATGAAAGCGGTAACACAACAAGTTGTACGTTTGAAGTTACTGTGAATGAATATCCTATCGATGAAGGCTTCAATTTTACATGCGTAGGTAGTATTAATTTAAGTCTTGATGCGAATTGCCAAGCTGTTATCACTGCTGATATGTTACTTGAAGGAAATAACTATGGATGTTATGATGAATATTGTGTTACAATTTTTGATGAAAATGGAAATGAATTACCGGATAGTATTGTAACAATTGACTATGTGAATCAGCAGTTGGAAGTCGTAGTCAGTGATTGTGAAACTGGAGAAAGTTGTTGGGGCTATGTAAATGTTGAAAATAAATTATTACCTCAGATAGCTTGTCCTGATGACATTACTTTAGCATGTAATGCCGATTTAGTAGATCTTGCTGTTACAGGTGAAGCTGAATTACTTTCTTGTGAGCAAGAATTTACCATTTCATATGCTGATCTAGCAGAAGATCTTGGTGAATGTGCAAATCCTAGATTCGTGATCAATAGAACATGGACGGTTGTAAATGAAAGTGGATCAGAGTCAAGTTGTACGCAACAAATAGCTCTAGCATCATTTGAATTTGACCAGATCGTATGGCCGAGTGATTTTGTAGGTGATGATAGATTATCATGTTCTGATGTAGATGCGGATCCAAGTTTGACAGAACCAGGCCACACGGGATATCCATCAATTGATGGAATGGATATTTTTGGAGATCATTATTGTGATTTATTTGTAGGATATTGGGATGAGATATTATACGATGCAACTTGTCCTAGTGGTTATTCTATTCTTAGACACTGGAGTATTCAAAATGCTTGTCTTCCACTTGAAGTAGGAGTGAATCCTATCCGTCATATTCAGAATATCATCGTTCAAGATCTTTTGGCACCGAGCCTTGAGGTATTTAGCGATGTAACTATTTCTGCAAATCCATGGGATTGTGGTGCTAGTTATGCTTTACCAATTCCAGAAATGGAAGATAATTGTTCATCTACAGACGAAATACAAGTACAATATAGTAGTGTAGGTGGTGTAATTATTGATAATGTGTTATACATAAATTCTCCTGCAGTAAATAATACAGCAGAAGTTACAGTATGGGCAAGTGATGCGTGTGAAAATTTTGCTACAACTAGTTTTACTATCACTGTTGTTGATCAAACATCTCCTGTAATCATAGCTGAAACCTCTAAAGTAGTTAGCTTAAGCCTTGATGGTGTCGCTAAAGTATTTGCAGAGGACTTTGATGATGGCAGTTTTGATGGTTGTGGGCCGATAGGATATTTCGTAAAAAGAATGGATGATGGACCAAATTGTTCGTTTGACGAATTCCCACCTGCTGGAAACGACAACGCGCAATTCAATGAAGCAGTATTCTTCTGTTGTGATGATGTAAGTGATGATCCTATATTAGTTCAATTTAGAGTATGCGATGATGCTGATCAAGATGGGGTTTTTGATAGTGAGGGAGATTTCTGTAATACGGCGATGATTGAAGTTTATGTCCAAGATAAATTAGCTCCTATCATCATCTGTCCAGATGATGTAACAATATCATGCATAGATTTAGCTGGACTAGGTGATTTACAAGAGTTAAGTGATGCATTTTTGGATGAGCAATTTGGTGCTGCTGTAGCTGGTGCAAATTGTGATGTTTCGATAACACAATCGATTGTAGGAAGTAGCGCTTGTGGAGCTGGTACTGTTATTCGAAACTTTACAGCTACTGCTCAGAATGGATTGACAACAACATGTTCTCAGTTTATTACCGTAAATGCAGGACCTACAAATGTGTTAACTTGTGATCGTATTAATTTTGAATCTCTTAACAATAGTGTTTATAATTGGTGTGAGGTGAATGATGATAATGGAAGCAATGAAGACTTGCCTGCTATAACCATTGATTGTACAGATGGATTAGAGATTCCAGAACTTGATATTAACATCGATGGATTATGCACAGAAGTGGGTGTCTCAATTGAAGTAGATACATTTGATTTTGCAGGCGGGGCTTGTAAGAAATATGTTATTCACTACGAAGTAATTGATCAATGTGTATTCGATGAAAACTATGTAAATCCTGAAACCAATGAAATAGATCCATATGTCACTGGAAATGGGTATTTTGAATTGTATCTTGAAGTAGATGCTTTTGATTCAGAAGCTCCAGTTTTAAGTTGTGAGACGTTAGATCTTATTGCTGAAACATGCACCGGATATGAAGGTTCCATAACAGTTGAAGGTACAGATAATTGTACAGATCCTTCTTTCTTCGCTTATCAATGGAGAATTGATGTGAATTCAGATGATGTCTTAGATTCGGATTGGATTGAAAGTGCTTTTGCTACACCTGATGCTATTGGTCTTTCTGAATTTCCAGTAGGAATGCATACCATTTATTGGGTTGTGAGTGATGGCTGTGGAAATGATGCTACATGTGATCAAACCATTGTAATTACTCCTGAGGATAAAGCTCCTACTCCATATTGTCTTGATGGTTTAGCTACTGCTGTTATGCCAAGTACAGGTTCTGTTGACCTATGGGCGATTGATTTTGATGCAGGTTCTTTTGATAATTGTGATGATGAATTGATTTTCTCTATGATTCCTGAAATTGATACAGAAGGGCTATCAGCTGAAGAAGCTTATGCAACTTCTTTTACAGGAACTCAACAAGCAGATGGTAATTATGGTTGGACATTTACTTGCGACTATATTCCAAATGGAATTAGTGCCATCATTGAAGTTCGAATTTATGTAACTGATTCGGATGGAAACTATGATTATTGTACAGCAAGTTTAAGAATTGACGATAATTTTGATGCATGTGAAGATGATACTGAACCTATTACCTTTACAGTAGAGGGTGAGTTAAAAACTGAATTGGATGAGTACATTCATACTATTGATGTGACTGTAGATGCTGATTATGTTGAATTTCCTCAAACAGATAATGTCGATGAGACTTATGCATTTGATTTAGTCGAGAATGTAGATTATACACTTACACCAATAAAAGATGATAATCACTTGAATGGACTTTCTACTGCTGATATTATCTTGATTCAAAAACACATTCTTGGTGTACAACCGCTCGATTCACCTTACAAAATGATTGCTGCTGATGTAAATAAAGATTGTAAAATCAATGGTCAAGATATTATTCAAATCAGAAAACTTTTATTAGGAAAATATGAAAATGATGAATTCCCTAATAATACGTCTTGGAGATTTGTAGAATCTGATTTTGAATTTTTTGCTGGAATTATGCCTTGTGATTTTCCTGAAATTACAGAGATACCTAATCTAAGCTCCGATATTACGCAAGATTATATCGGAACAAAGATAGGTGACATAAATCAGTCTTCTTCTCCGGAATTTTCAAGCCCAGTAGATACACGAAATAACGAACCTGTTCTTCTTTATGTTGAAGACCAACTCGTTAAAAAAGGTGATGAAGTGCTGATTCCGATCTATGCTTCAAATTTTGAAGACATCAAAGGTCTTCAATTGACATATGAAAATACCCTACAGTTTACATCTGTAATTTCAGGTAACATTTATATCACAGATGAACATTTCCATGTAACAGAAAGTGGACTGAGAATTTCTGTTGATATGGTAAATGGAGTAACCTTAGAAAGCGGTGCTATATTGTTTACTTTGAAGGCTATAGCAACGGAAAATGGTAAACTTCGAGAAATGGTGAAGCTTACAGATACAGGAATGATATCTGAGATTTATAAAGGGAATGAGCTTGATCAACATCCAAGTGAAATTATATTTAATGAAGGAGGAAAACCGTTGGAAAGCACTTTTGCATTGTATCAGAATGAACCAAATCCATTCAATAGTATCACAGCCATTACGTTCGAGTTACCATTGTCAGGTGAAGCAACATTAACCATATATGATGCCACTGGTAAAGTGTTATATGAAGTCATTGATGTGTATAGTGAAGGATTACATACCATTGTCGTTACACGTGACAATGTTCCAGCTACAGGCGTATTGTTCTATAAACTGGAAAGTGGTGATTTTAATGACACTAAAAAGATGATCATTATTGATTAAATATAATCTTTTGTGAAGTAAAAAGACCTTTTAGACTTGTCTAGAAGGTCTTTTTTTTGGGCTCGAGCCCAAAAAATATATTGATTGGAGTGCAACTAATATTATCGTTTTTTATTGGGTCTTCTGTTTTTTGTCTTTTTAGATCGTCTAAACTCTTTTTGTTGAATATTTTCTCCTTTACCGCTTTTGGATTTCGAAGCGATTACTTTTTTCTTCATTTCTTTTTTCACAGGTTCAAGTAAACGTTCCGCTAGATCTCTTCTTCCTAGATTGACTAATTTGTCTTTGATTCTTCGTTGATTCTCTTTCTTATACCAAAAGAAAAACATGTGCTGATTTTTCTTTTGCTTTTCCGTTTTAGCAGTATAAACAGGTCGCAATGTATACGGATGTAATCCTGTGTAATAAATTACAGTTGCAACAGTCATAGGAGTAGGGGTAAAATCCTGCACTTGCTCAAGACGGAATCCCATATCTTTTGTTTCTACAGCAAGATTTGCCATATCTTGGTCTTCACATCCAGGATGCGAACTGATAAAATACGGAATTAATGGCTGATTTAAATCGTGTTTTTTGTTGGCTTTATCGTAAAATTTCTTGAATTCGTGAAAATGTTTGAACGAAGGTTTTCGCATCACTTTCAGTGTTGCATCACTTGTGTGCTCTGGTGCTACCTTCAACCTACCACTTACATGTCGACTCACCAATTGATCGATATAAGGTTCTATGCTATCCTTATGATCTTTATTGTAAGAAGGAACAAGGAGATCATAACGTATGCCACTGCTGACAAAGGCTTTTTTAACTTTTGGGTGTGCGTCTACTTTCTTGTAAAGCTCTGTCATAGGTGTATGATCAGTATCTAAATTACTGCACACCACTGGATGAATACATGAAGGACTCACGCATCGATCACAGATCTCTTGCACTTTTCCTTTTAATTTGTACATATTAGCTGACGGACCACCTATATCGCTGATGTATCCTTTAAAGTCTGGCATTTTAGTGACCTTGTCAACTTCTTTCAATATGCTTTCTTCTGAACGTGAAGAAACAAATTTTCCTTGATGCGCTGAAATCGTGCAAAAACTACATCCCCCAAAACATCCTCTATGCATATTGATGCTGAATTTTATCATTTCGTAAGCTGGGATATTACCTCTTTTGTTGTATTTCGGATGTGGCAAACGCGTATAGGGAAGGTCAAACGAGCCATCAATTTCTTCCTCTGTCATCGGTGGATAAGGAGGATTTACGACCAAGTTATGGTCACCCACAGCCTGGGTGAGTCGATCTGCCTTTACTTTGTTGCTTTCTTGTTCAACGTGTTTGAAATTAGCAGCATATGCTTTTTTATCTCGCATACATTTTTCATGACTATGCAATGTTCTTGTTTTCCACAGATCTTCATTAGGTAATTCTTCTCGACGTCCGATTTGAAAAGCGGTTTGAGGGACATGAGTAATATCCTTCATATCATAACCAGCCTTCAATAATTGAAGGATAGCACGCAATGGCATTTCTCCCATGCCATATACCAACATATCAGCTCCACTTTGTTCAAGTATATTAGGAAATAAAGTATCTTCCCAATAATCATAATGTGTTACTCTTCTTAAAGATGCTTCTATTCCCCCTAAAAGAACGGGAACGTCAGGATAAATAGATTTTAATATTCTTGTGTAGGTGCGGACTGCATAATCGGGTCTGAAACCTGCCTTTCCTCCAGGAGTATAGGCATCCGTTGATCTTTTTCTTCTCGCTGCAGTATAGTGATTCACCATGGTATCCATACAACCTGAAGTGACACCAAAAAATAATCTAGGCTTACCAAATTTTTTAAAATCTCTTAAATCATCTTGCCAATTGGGTTGAGGAACGATTCCTACTTTAAACCCTTCACTTTCAATGATTCTACCGATTACTGCTGCCCCAAAAGCAGGATGATCTACATAGGCATCACCTGAAATCAATACCACATCCAGTTCATCCCAACCTCTTAAGTCAAGTTCTTTCTTTGTGATAGGTAGCCAATCTGTAAGCTTTTGTTGCATGGCACAAAGATAAGGCTTCACAGGCGCTAAGCTGCTATTAGCTTTCTATTATTTGGTTTTTGTAGAAAAAGGGAAGTTGTTATGGGAAGATGTTTTTTGGGCTCGAGCCCAAAAAATCTTATACGAATTTACAGTCAAAAATACTTTTTAAGTTGATCTGTTTATTCCAATTTTAGTGTAGAAAAAGAAAACATTACCCTAGTTTAGCTGGGGTTTTAGTAAAGGATTTTAGTGAATATATATACGTTCTTTCGGCGCGAAACTAATATGCACTATTCATTTATAATTTTTATGGAGACATCAATATCCCTTAATTATTTTAAAGACACTTGTATGGTTAATAGATAAAAAATAAATGCCAGGCTGAATATGTTCGAGCTGACTTAATGCATTAATATCCTGGGTATTCAGTACAACTTTTCCTGAAATGTCTGTCATATGTATAGAGTTTATATCTATATCCAAAGGATTCGAGAGAAGAATTTGATTGGAAAAAGGATTGGGTTTTACACTAAGTTGACTAAGTTCTGGTTCATTTTCAGTAGAAGCTAAAACGGGTTCAAATTCAAATATGCGAACTTCTCCATGTGTGTTGCCAAGGGTTTGGTTCGATGAAGATCCGATGCCAATCCAAGAGCCGTCTCCACTCATTGCGATGTATCGACCAACTCTGTCAGACGATAGCAATCCATTCAATACGGTAAGTTGTTCCCAGTTACTAGATCCGTCTTGATCGTAAACAGTTACAGATCCTGTGTCATTTCCATTGTTATCAGTGCCTATTGCTCCTACAGCAAGTCTAGTACCTGAATCTGAAAGTTTAACTGAAGTTCCAAAAAGATCCCCACTTTTTTCACCAGATAAAGTAGGTCCACTTTGGATCCACATAGTGTTTTCAAGTTGGTATACTGTAGCAGCTCCTGAAATGTCTTGACCATTGGCACCAACTGCAAGTGTGGTACCAATAGCATTCAAAGAAACGGAAGAACCTAAATGATCACTTGCAGACGATCCATTGATCCGTTGGCCCAATAAAGAACTGTTTTCGCTTACACTGTAAACTTCCACAAAACCACTAAAAAGATTTCCATTCACCTCAGCATCTTCGGCACCGATAGCTACTGTAGAACCAGAATTTGATAAATCAAGAGACGATCCAAATCTAGCTGATGAATCATCACTTTCTAAAACGTCAAGTAGATTCCACTCTTCACCTTCTAATATGTAAATAAATACTGATCCACCAAGCCCATACTCAGGAGCACCAAAGGCTATTATTGAGCCGTCTTCATTGATCGAAATAGCATTATGAATTTCTGTATAAAAATCTGGGTAAGGAATTTCATTTCCAACTAATGTTATCGTATTATCTTGCCAATCATAAACGTGTAGAACGGGTTGGAAAATATCATTCACTTCAGCTGTAACGAAGCGAGTACCGCTATCATTCATGGCTACTGTTTCTCCTAGTTCAGTAAACGTAACATTGCTTTCAAGTAATACCTCATTCAACTCCCACTGAGTACCATTGTAACTATAAGATTTAAGGATGCCACCCAGTGAATTTTGAGTCCCACCCACCAATATTTTATTACTAGATGATGACACTACTAACGACGCTCCCATCCGTTCAAAGCTTTCACCAAAGATAGGATCACCTAGTTGCTCTTGAGCTGTGCTAGGAAATATGAAAAGCAAGAAAGATAAGGAAATGATAACAAATTTATACATGATTGTTTTTTCACTAAAGTACTATTTTGGAATTATAAAATCAACAGATTAGAATGTTAAAATCATATGATTTTTTAAATGAATGTAGAGGTGGAATTATAGGAATTAATCTTGCATGATATTATTTAAAGAAAGATGATTATTCCTATATAAATCTATTTTGAAATTGAATAAATAATTTATATTTGCCCTCGCTTGACAATTCAGGCATCCATCCGGTGAGGTGGGTGAGTGGCTGAAACCACCGGTTTGCTAAACCGGCGTGCTTGG
>JAHDGD010000132.1 GCA_020627825.1 Saprospiraceae bacterium | reverse complement strand
TTCCTTAGCGCAATCAGTGGCATAAGGTTTTTTCTGACCTGCAGGTCTGCTTTTGACCATTAGTAAGTCCTTCCTTTTTAAGGCATTTGCTGAGCATAGTCGAAGTAGAAAGGTTTGGGATGGTTTAATGCATTCTATCACACATTAAAACTTATACCATGAAAGCAACAAAACAATTATTCAGCCTAGGTAAGCTTTTACTATCAAAAGGAGTAGCCGATGAGATCGTAGATAACCAAAAATTCCATCGCTTTGTCCTGCAATCCTTAAGAAACCACTCTACAGGCAAGTGGGGAGATCTTTCACCCCATGACCTGGAAATGAATGACTATGCAGTAAAGCACAAAGAACGAATTATAAGTGCCTATAACCTACCTCCATTAATCAATATCCCTGGACAAGAGAGGATCTGGATCATCACAGAGTGGGATAGGAGTGCAACAACAATTCTCTTTCCCAGCGAATACTGACAGTATTCTGCAACTTAGACCATTTAACTAATTTAGGTTAAAATACATCATTTTGATAGCGTATATTCAGCACCGAAAAGACTCGTTATATGGTGATATTTCTTTTTATGGATGTAAAACGCACTATCAGTGCCCATATAAACTAGTTAGCATCAATTGGGTACAGACAAGGAACATAGTTATTACTACTGAAGCAATATAGTTCACACTTTTTAAACAAAAAAATGACATAATGAAAAACACATGCCTTCTCATTTTACTTACAGGCCTAATTGCATCTTGCAAAACTCTAAATATTTCAAAAATTACTTTTGACAAAGCAGATACACGTCGTGCATACGAGGAAACCATTAAGTCAATTGAGGTATCAGATAGAGACTCAGTCTATCTATTTGGTATTGAGAAATCAGAGTTTCATGAAATTAATTCTGGCATTAGCGAAAGAAGTATTTTCTCTGACCCAGAAATTCTTTTAAAATTAAATGATTTATCGAATGAGGCAATCTATATAATTACATCTGTCCAAACTAAAATGAAAATTATAAACTATATATCAAAGGATCAAATTATTGAGAGATCCTATCATATAAGAAATAACATGAACTACTTTGCTAAAAATATAGATTTAGCATATTTACAAAGCCAGATTGAAAGAGACTATAGTTTCCCAGATTCTATAAGTATTTCAGTTTTCAAACTAAATTCACCTGAAGAAATTGAATTACTAGGCCAAGGGAACAGTTTAATACAAATATGCAAGGAGCATCTTATGAACATGGATTCTACGGAGATTTTTGAAGTAAATGAGAATTATTTGGCATTTTATTCAAAAAAGGAATCTTATTCTATAGAAGTCATAAATATTTATAAAATAATCAGGGAGATAAATTATGAAATTGATAATCTAGAAAAACAAATCACTCTTCTGCAATTAATAAACAATAAGGTTATACCTGATTACAACACCTTAAATAATTTACAAGTAGAAATGAATTCAAAACTAAATGATATTCTAAAGTTTGAAACATTTTTAGAAAAAAAACTGGAATTACTAATCAATAAAGTATCAACCAAATGAGGGCAAGTATAATGTTAACAATTTACTTCTTGTTGTGTTTTCAAAACGTAAATTGTCAAGATTCTACAAAAGAACTAAAAACTGATGTGAAGAATCGGAATCAAAAAATTGAAAAGATTAAAACAATTCTGAAAAAGGCCCCCTTATATTGTGATGGGTTAAGTCCAGAATCATGTATTCCAATATTTGATAAATTTGGCGAACCAACAAATGATTCCCCTCAAGACGTTTCCAAAAAAATTAGAAAGAACAAAAAGACTGCACCCAAAATTGAGGAAGAAACAATTTTATGGGTTCATGCAAAAAGAGAATCTAAGAGCAAACCACTTGCAAAAAACTCTAATGCTACAGCCAGAAAACTAAATAATTCTGGTAAATACGGTAGATTCACTAGTAATAACTTAGATGATTTATTTAACGAAGTGAGATCAAAGCTTGGAGCTGCTTTTCCCAACGAAGAAGAAGACTGCCATAAGCAATCAATTAATATAATTCAAAAAGATCCTGGTCACTCGACAGCATCTCTTTCTGGCATAATGCTCCAAAGGTATAGTTTATGTGTATGTGAAGAAAATATCACCTTGCCAAATAAAATATTCAGTCCAAAAGAAATTCAAAAAGCAAATGCACTAAGAAAATCCAAAGGCTGTAGTGTGCCTCCTGAATATCAAAAAATAGAGAATGACTATAACGAAGTAAGAAAGCTTAATAAAAAGCTTGCTCCTTATCAAAGTCAAATGCAAAAACTGAACAATGGCTTTAATGAAGAATTAAGCGGTAAAAATCATTCAAAATGGCTTGAGTATAAATCTAGTTTAAATACAGCAGAAGAATTGATGTTAAACATTAATCTTCAAAACGATCTTTCAATTTCAGATCGAGAAGTTTACTCGAAGAGGTACCTTGCAATTTCGCAGACAATAATAGAAATATTTAAGGTTGGACTTGATGTCGGAACAGCATTTACACCATTTGTTAATGATGCTAGGGATCTTTATGAATTATCAACTGGATTAGATCTTGTTTCAGGTGAAGAAATAGGTGTTTTTGGCAGAGCATGTGCTCTAGCAGGCTTGGTTACGGGTTCTGGTCAACTCTATAGGAAGATATTTAATGGAATTTCGGATTCTAAGGTTAGAGGTGTTCTAAGTAATGCCGATAAAGGGATACCGAGTTTAAAGTTTGTCAAAGGAACTGGATGGGTTTCTGAGAAAGGAATCACATACTTAAAACCGTCAGGAGAGAAAGAAAATAGATTAAGACATGTTTTGCGGCACGCATTTGATCGTGTAACAAGAATAGATGGAAAAAGAGACGGAAAAATAGTATGGAAAAGTAAATTTAGTAAGGAATACAAAATAAAAGACATTCCTTCGCTTATAGATGAGGCTTGGACTAAAAGAGGTGCGGGAAAAGATATTAACGACAAAAGAACTACAGAGTATCTAATTGATATGGGTAAACCTGTCGGTGAAAATGGGGAGCAAAAAATTTTAATTGTCATGATGAAAGGAACAAGTAATATAATTACTGCATTTCCAAAAAAATAACTGATGCTAACAAGGCATGATCAGGGAATCACTCCTTCGTCGTGACTCCCGATATGCCCGTTCCGTTACCCACAAGCGAGGACGAGAAAAGGGAATCAAATCATATAGTTGAATTAAAACGAAAAGCGAGGAATTTTGCCAACCCTCAAAAAAGCAAAGAGTCTTATCAGACACATTGCTTTTTCTGCCTTCCGCAATCTTTTCCCACCCACCACCCATGTGATGGATGAAAACTGCTATCTTTAACCTAAATAGGTCAAGTGCTAAATTGGTTAAATGACAATAGGTAGTAAAATAAAAGACTTAAGAGAACAAAGTGGAATGCGGCAAAGAGAATTAGCAGCTAAACTTGAAATCAGTGAAGCCTACTTAAGTAAAGTGGAAAACAATCAAAAACCATTAAAAAGAGAAGATCTTACTAAACTCAGTCAGATTTTCAAGACAAAACTGATTGAGTTAGATAAGATATGGCTTGCTTCAAAGCTATATGAATCAATTAAGGATGAAGCACATGGATTGGATGCATTGAAATTGGCAGAGGAACAAATTAAATATGATAGACAATCAAAATGATTGTACAGAATAAAACGGATAAATGAATAAACAACAATTAGCAGCTAAAATATGGGAATCAGCAAATCAAATGCGTTCCAAAATTGAAGCAAACGAATATAAAGATTACATTCTTGGATTCATTTTTTACAAGTACTTATCAGACAAGGAAGTTCAGTATGCAATTAAGGAAGATTTCTCGGAAGAAGATATTAAAACTATTTCAGAAGAAGATGAGGAGATAGTAAAGCACTTCAAGAAAAATTTAGGGTACTTCATTTCATATGAGAACTTATTTTCAACTTGGATAGACTTAAAGAGTGATTTTGATGTATCTAATGTTAGAGATGCACTATCAGCATTTAGCCGATTGATTAGTAAAAATCACAAAAAGGTATATGAAGGTATATTTGACACATTGCAAACTGGACTAAGCAAATTAGGTGATACAGCTGGCTCTCAAACAAAAGCGATAAAGAATCTACTCTATCTTATTGATGACATACCAATGGATGGGAAGCAAGGATATGATGTTCTTGGTTTCATATATGAATATCTGATCGGTAAGTTTGCAGCAAATGCAGGAAAAAAAGCAGGTGAATTTTATACACCACATGAAGTTTCCTATCTAATGTCTGAGATTGCAGCTCATCATTGTAAGGATAAAAAAGAAATTCAAATTTATGATCCAACAAGTGGATCTGGTTCCTTGCTCATAAACATAGGACAATCAGTTGCTAAGCATATTGATGACAAGAACAATATTAAATACTATGCCCAAGAGTGGAAACAGAATACCTATAACCTGACGAGAATGAACCTCGTGATGAGAGATATTCTTCCCACTAATATTGTTACTCGTAATGGCGATACCTTAGAAGAAGATTGGCCCTACTTTGATGAGAATGATCCTGTAAAAACTTATAACCCACTCTACGTTGATGTAGTGGTTTCTAACCCTCCATATTCTCAGAGATGGGACCCAAGTAATAAAGATACTGATCCAAGATATTCTCGTTTTGGGTTAGCACCTAAAGCGAAAGCCGATTATGCTTTCCTCTTACATGACTTATACCATCTTAAACCAGATGGAATAATGACAATTGTGCTTCCGCATGGAGTTCTTTTTAGAGGTGGTGAAGAAGGAAATATTAGAAAGAACCTTATTGAGAGCAACCACATAGATGCTATAATTGGGCTTCCACCAAATATTTTCTTTGGTACGGGAATTCCAACAATAATCATTGTTTTAAAACAAAAAAGAAAGGAAACGGACGTACTAATAGTAGATGCTTCTAAAGGCTTCATTAAAGTTGGCAACAATAATATGCTAAGAGCCTCCGATATTAAGAGAATAGCAGACACTATAATCAATAGAGAGTCCAGACCAAAATTTTCTAAAGTTGTCTCTCGAGATCTTATAAGAAAAAATGAATACAATCTCAATATCCCTCGATATGTGGACTCTTCTGATGATCCAGAAAATTGGGATATTTATGCAACCATGTTTGGAGGTATTCCAAATTCAGAACTTGATACACTTTCAGATTATTGGAATGCGTTTCCTAAGCTTAGAAAGGACTTGTTCAAGCATACCTCCGATGCTTACTCAACTCTAAATACTGAAGACATCAATCAGTTCATCACCGATCACTCTGATATTGAAAAGTTCGTCAAGACATTTAGCTCATCCTTCTCAGAATTTGACAATTATTTAAAAAATAGACTGATATCAAAAGCTGAAACGCTTAATGTCGCAAAAGAAGAAGATGTATTAAGCAATGAGTTGTTCAAAAGATTAGACCCAATAGCTCTTTTGGATAAATATGAAGGATACCAATTGCTTAATGATGAATGGGAGAAAGTTGCTATTGATTTAGAGATGATTCAGACTGAAGGATTTGATGCCGCAAGAAAAGTCAATCCACATATGGTCAAAAAGAAGGTCAAAGGTAAAGAACAAGAAGTGCAAGATGGATGGGAAGGACACATAATGCCATTTGACTTAGTTCAAGAAGTGATGCTAAAAGACGAACTCGATGAACTAAAGAGTAAAGAAAGTAGGCTTCAAGAAATAAAAGACACTTATGAAATAATCATTGACTCATTAAGTCAAGAAGAAAAAGATTCTGAAGTCTTAAATGATGCAAATACATCATTTTCTTCTAAAGGTGTATCCAGTGTGCTAAAAGATATTTTCTCCGACGTGGAGACAGATGAAATTAATGTCCTAAAAGATTATTTGAAACTTCTCGAAATAAAAGCAAAGAAGCCTGAAAAACTGGAATTTATAGAAAGTCACATAAATATGACTTGGTCTAATATGCAAGCAAACAAAGACAAAACTTACGGCAAAGGAGCAGTCAATAAGTATCTTATAGAATTACAATCTCAATATGATTTCCCAGAAGATAGTTTTGAAAACAAATTAGTGAATGCTTCAAAACTTCTTTCTGAAGAAAAGGACCTAAAGAAGCAAATCAAAGCAGATGCTGACAAACTGCATCTACTTACTAAAAAGACCATCGAGGAACTTAGTGATGCCGAAATAAACATTTTGTTCGAAGCTAAATGGATCGCACCTATTGTAAAATCTATACACGAAATGCCATCTAAATTAATTAGAGATTTGACAGATAAGATTCAAAACATCCAAAGAAAATATAGGACTACCTACTCTGAGGTAATGAACAATATAAAGACAACAGAAAGTCAGATATCCAAACTTATGGATGATCTGACAGGAAACAAGTTCGATGTCCAAGGCCTAAATGAAATGAAGAAATTTCTAATATCAGAATGAATAAAGAAAGAAAATCTCCAGAAATTAGATTCAGATCCTTTGAGTCTAATTGGATACCAAAAAAACTAAAGGAGGTATCTGATTATTTCAATGGTGGTAGCTTTGAAGCAGAAGTTAATGAAAGAGGCAGGTATGAACTAATCACTTTGAAGTCTGTAAATGTAAATGGCCATCTTGTCAGCTCTGGCAGATATGTTGATATTGATGCACCGCTATTAAGAAAAGGAACTCTTGTTATGATTCTGAGTGAACAAGCTCCTGGTCTTCTTGGTGTTACTGCAACTATTCCAGAAGAGAACAAATATATTCTTAATCAAAGAGTAGCAGAAATACGACCTCACAAATCAGTTAATAGCAATTTTCTATCAAAAGTCATTAACGCAAATCAACCATATTTTGGAAAACTTGGTGCTGGAACTAAAGTCCAAAATATTTCCAAACCTAATGTTGAGAATTATGAATTTTATTGTCCTAACATAGAAGAACAAAATAAGATTGGTGATTTCTTTGAAAACCTCGATAACCTTATTTCCCTCCACAAGAATAAATATGAGAAGCTTTCAAACCTCAAAAAAGCAATGCTAAAAAAGATGTTTCCTAAGGAAGGAGAAGAAGTTCCTGAAATTAGATTTAAGGGATATACTGATTCTTGGGTCGAACATGAAATAGGTGATTTTTATACATTTAAAAATGGACTCAATAAAGGCAAGGAGTTTTTTGGACATGGAGTACCCATTGTCAACTTTACAGATGTATTTCACAATAGAAGTATTGAGTCATCGAAGCTTAAAGGTAAAGTCGAGTTATCTGTAGACGAAATATCAAATTTCAATGTTAATCAAGGAGATATTCTATTTACACGTACTTCAGAGACAATTGAAGAAATAGGATATCCTTCAGTAATTATTGACTTACCAGTAAATACAGTATTTAGTGGATTTACATTAAGAGCAAGGGCCATTAAACACGATCCATTGTCATTGTATTTTAAGAAGTATGTATTCTTCACTAATTCATTTCGAAAAGAAATGATTAAAAAAAGTTCAATGACAACTCGAGCTTTAACTTCGGGAACAGCAATTAAAAAAATGAAATTTAAATTTCCGGAGAACAAAAAGGAACAAGCTAGGATTGGGGAGTATTTTACAATTTTGGAAAACCTTCAAAGCAAACAAAAAGAACAAATTTTAAGGATAAGCAATATCAAAAAAGCTATGCTGCAAAGAATGTTTGTTTGATATAATAACGGTATAATTATGACATTCAACATAGAATCAGATTTCGAAGAAGCGTTAATAGCCTCCCTATCTACTAAAGGATGGGAGAAGGAAGTCATAAAACATCCTACTGAAGAAACATTACTTCGAAACTGGGCTCAGATTCTTTTTGACAATAATCGTGGAATAGATCGACTTAATGATCATCCACTTACTGAGGGAGAGATGCAACAAATCTTGGAGCAGATTACAGTCCTCAGAACTCCTCTCAAGTTGAATGGCTTTATCAATGGTAAAACTGTATCCATTACAAGAGACAATGAAAATGATACCTTGCATTTTCGTAAAGAAATAAGTCTAAAAATCTATGATCGACATGAAATAGCGGCTGGACAAAGTCGCTATCAAATCGTACAACAGCCGAAATTTAAAACCAAGTCAAAAATCTTGAATGACCGCCGCGGTGATTTAATGCTTTTGATTAATGGAATGCCTGTAATTCATATCGAATTAAAGAAAAGTGGCATACCTGTTAGTCAAGCCTATCATCAGATTGAGAAGTATTCTAATGCAGGAATCTTCTCAGGAATCTTCTCGCTGGTGCAAATCTTTGTAGCAATGGAACCAGATGAGACTCGATATTTTGCCAATCCAGGACCTGAAGGAAAATTCAATAAAGACTTCTATTTCAATTGGGCAGACTTCAATAATGAACCAATCAACAACTGGAAAGACATATCATCTTCCTTGCTTTCTATTCCTATGGCTCATCAACTTATTGGATTCTACACAGTTGCGGACAACTCAGATGGCATACTCAAAGTGATGCGTAGTTATCAATATTATGCAGCAAATGCTATATCGGATAAAGTTTCAAAAACGGATTGGGATACTCCTGATTTGCTGGGTGGTTACGTTTGGCATACTACGGGATCTGGTAAGACAATGACCAGTTTTAAGTCAGCACAATTGATAGCCAGTTCCAAAGATGCAGACAAAGTAATATTTCTAATCGATAGGATTGAATTAGGAACACAATCTCTAAGAGAATATCAAGGATTCGCAGATGATAGCGAGTCTGTTCAAGCGACAGAGAACACGGATGTTCTAATTACAAAACTAAAAAGTAATGACCCTGCAAATACTTTGATAGTTACATCTATTCAAAAGATGAGTAACATCAAAGAAGAGGATGGTGGATTGAATTCGGATGACATTGATAAAATGAATTCTAAGAGAATCGTCTTTATAGTAGATGAAGCTCATCGATCTACTTTCGGAGAAGAAATGCTACCTACAATAAAGAAGACTTTCTCGGGTGCAATCTTCTTTGGCTTTACAGGTACACCAATACTCGACGAAAACCAAAAGAAAATGAATACGACAATGTCGGTATTCGGAAGTGAACTACATCGTTATAGTATTGCGGATGGAATAAGGGACAAAAATGTTTTAGGCTTCGACCCTTATCGAGTGATGACTTACAGAGATAAAGACCTGAGACAATCAGTAGCACTTGAGAAAGCGAAAGCAAAAACCGAAGAAGAAGCAATTACAGACCCTAAGAAAAAAGTCATCTACAATAAATTTATGACTCAAGTTGCAATGGCAGGTTCGATTGGCGACGATGGGAAATACGTAAAAGGAATTGAGGATTACATAACACATTCTCAATATGATAGATCAGAGCATAAAGATATTGTTGTCAAAGACATATTAGAAAACTGGTATCGCTTAAGTCAAGGAGGTCAGTTCCATGCAATTTTTGCTACGCATAGCATACCTGAAGCACTTGAATATTATCGCCTATTTAAGCAACATAAACCAGACTTAAAGATTACTGCACTATTTGATCCAAATATTGATAACGATGGGAATGGGGCATTTAAAGAAAAAGGTCTCGAAGAGATAATCAGTGATTACAACGAAAGATATCAGCAAGATTTCAAATTGGCAACACATGGCAAATTTAAAAAGGACATTGCCAATCGACTTGCTCATAAGTATCAATACATAAGAATTGATCAAACTCCAGAACTACATCTTGATTTATTGATAGTGGTTGATCAGATGCTAACAGGATTTGACTCTAAATGGCTGAATACTTTGTATATGGACAAAGTACTTCGCTATGAGAATATTATTCAAGCATTCTCACGAACGAACAGACTATTTGGGCCTGAAAAACCTTTTGGCACAATAAGGTACTACAGATTTCCGCATACGATGGAGAAGAATATTAACAAAGCAATAAAGCTCTATTCTGGAGATAAGCCTGTTGCTTTATTTGCGGATAGTCTAAGCTACAATCTTGACAAGCTGAATTCCTTGTATGATGAGATTACAAGACTTTTCATATCGGCAGGCTATCCCAACTTTGAAAAATTACCAGATGACAATTCGGAAAGAGGTCAATTTGCAAAAACATTCAAGACGCTGAACAACCATTTAGAGGCATCAAAAATTCAAGGGTTTACATGGGATAAACTCTCTTACACATTTAATGATGGTGACACCATAATTGATCTGAAATTTGATGAAAATATTTATCTCATTTTAGCACTACGTTACAAAGAACTTTTCACAGGGGGCGGTGGTGGTGGAACCACTGATGTCCCATATGAAATAGATGGATATTTAACAGAGATTGATACTGGAGTTATCGATGCCGACTATATGAACTCTCGTTTTGAGAAATATCTCAAAACAATCAAACAAGACAAAGTTGATGAAACGCAACTGCAAGAGACTCTAACAGAGTTGCATAAATCCTTTGCAACCCTTTCACAAGAGGAACAAAAATTCGCCAATATATTTCTTCATGACATACAGAGTGGCAATGTTACTTTAGAAATTGGCAAGACTTTCAAGGACTACATTAATGAATATCTCTCCACCGCGAAAGATGAAGAAATCCAAAATCTAATCACAACACTTGGTTTGGATGAATCAAAATTAAAAAGTCTTCTCTCTCTAAAATTAAACGAACAGAATATAAATGAGTATGGCAGATTTGACGAACTAAAAGAAACTATTAACAAGTCGAAAGCGAAACTTTACTTCGAACAATTAGAAGGAAAAACAATACCACAATTCAGGATAAACATGAAAGTCCATGAATTACTTCAGGCATTTATTCTAAGTGGAGGATTTGCGATAGAGAAAACTGAAAAAGTAATTTATTCAGAGTATGATGTTGTAAAATCAATTGTTAAAATAAAGTCTATTCCTATTGGGAGTTTAGGCACCATAGTTTTTGATTATGGAGATGGAAAAACATACGAAGTAGAATTTTTTAACGGTAAAGAGACAATAGGAGTTGAAACAATTTTAACTAATCAGATAGAAAAAAAGCAATAGATGAAAATGTCAAATTGCGAAAATTCTATCGTCAAGGATTCAAAGCTTTCAAACTACCTATTAGATGAGAACCATGAACAAGGAGGGAGCAAAGCTAAATTCTTTAAATCATTTGGATTCAAAACAGAGGAAACTGAAATTCTAAAAAATTCATTGTTGCAACATGCAATTGACAGAAATGTAGATTCGTCCGTTGAGAATGAACATGGGAAGAAATATGTATTGAAATGCGAAATAACCTCGCCAGACAATAGAAATCCATGCATAAAGAGTGTTTGGATAATAAAGAAAGGAGAAAGTACACCAAGGTTGGTAACAGCGATACCTGAAAAAGAAAAATAACCCAACGCATTTACAGCACACTGCCGTCCTCGTTCCTGCGGGCGACAGAGAGCTGTAAGCCAACCCACAGAAAGGAAGAGTAAATGAAAAATAAATCAGTAAATAAAAGAGAGCCAGCATGTAACACATGGTGATCACGGCATACCCTTCGGGATACGCCGGAAACCACCATTCCTCTAACTTCACTATATGGATAAATACATTTTAGCAATTCAAGATTTAGCAATGAAT